>CAZLJL010000251.1:0-2815 GCA_964559785.1 uncultured Bifidobacterium sp. | reverse complement strand
ATTCAAGAAAAGGT
The DNA here is from genome assembly GCA_964559785.1 of uncultured Bifidobacterium sp. Classification (GTDB taxonomy): domain Bacteria; phylum Pseudomonadota; class Gammaproteobacteria; order Burkholderiales; family Burkholderiaceae_D; genus Pernthalerella. Next base: position 2,801 of record CAZLJL010000251.1, on the reverse strand, counting down.
AAGAAAACTTTAAAGGGAGGATGTCATGCAAACAAAAATCTTTTTGATAATCGGGGCGCTCAGTACTATGTTGCTGTCTGCTTGCTCAAGCCCGAAACCGGGCACGCCAGAGTTTGTTCAGAAGCAGGAAGCCGAGAAGCAGACCGCTGCTGTCAAGAATGTCGAGAAATCGATCGCTAAAGCACCTGCATGGATTATCAGCCCGCCACAAGATGCGAATGCTATCTACACCACGGGTGAGGGTGTATCGCCGCGGATGCAACTGGCAATCGATATTGCCGAGGGCGTAGCGAGACGAGATCTGGCCGTCAGACTCGGTGGCGTCGTATCGACCAAAATTACACAGTTTGCAGAGCAGACGGGTACTGCGGCTGATCTTGACGTGCAAGATGCGATCAGCTCCGCCACAAAAACTGTTGCAATCGACAAGAATGTCGCCGGCTATGTCAGAGACAAGGTCGAGTTAATGTCCGAGGGCTCTAACTACAAGGCATTTGTCCTGCTTAAATTGCCGATTGGCGAGGCGAATAAAGTTGCAGCAGATCAGGTCAGGAAGAGCAAGGTATTGGATACCAAGCTTCGCGCGTCTAAAGCCTTCCAAGACCTTGAGCAAGAAATTGAGGCAGCGCGTAAGCGTTGATATCACCCATGAGTACCCTGATCAAATCCTTTGTTGTCGCTGCATCGATGAGCGTTTTTCTCCCGGCGAGTGCGATACAGCTGGTGACCAAAGAGGAAATGATTCGCTCGCAAAAAGCACCGCCTATGGTCGAGGCGGCTGCGGCGCCGGCTGATCCGCTCGCACCGCAGATCACGCTGATTGACCCTGAGGCAAACGGCGCAGACAAAGTGGTACGTAACCCTTTCAAGATGGAAGTGATATTCAAGCCGCAGGAGGGTGCGGCGCTTGATTTCAAGAGTTTTCAGGCTTTATATGGCTCGTTGAAAATGGATATCACCGACCGCTTGCTAAAAGAAGCGGTAAAAACACCGAATGGACTCAGACTGGCTAATATCAACGTCCCTTCCGGTAAGCATCGCATCCTGCTTCGGATAAAAGATAGTCAGAACCGTTTGGCCGAGAAAGAGATTCAATTCAGGGTTGAGTGAGTATGGGTATATCCATATGGCAGCGATCCCTATCAGCGATAGGGATTTTTTTTCTCAGTGCTTGGCTTCTTGGCGTTCGCGCGAACGACTTGCAAACAGCAAGCGTTTATGTTGACGCGGGCCGATATTCTGAGGCCGTCGGCATTCTTAAAAACTATGCTGCAAGGGATGAAGACGAGTCCAAGATCAATCTTCTGACCGGAAAAATCTACCTGGCGATCGACAAGCCTGCCAAGGCATTAGCATTTTTCGAGCTGGCGGATTCGCTTTCGCTAGACAACATTGATGCTCAGCTGGGTATCGCACTTTGCGAGCTCAAGCTCGGCAAATTTGCCGCCGCAAAACGCTTTGCTGAATCAATTAGCCGTATTGACAAACAGGCTGGGGAGCCGCTTTACATTCGTGCACTCATCATGGCCCGTACTGGCAGGATGGAAGAAGCCATCAGTAGCATCGAACAAGCTAGTAACAAGCAAGCGGATTCAGAAATCATTGCACTTGCCAGCGCGCGGTTCTATGCATTGACAGGCGATGTTGAAAAGGCGAAGCGGCGCCTATCTAGTTTCATCGCTCGTAAGCCAGAAGCCGCCAGTGCGCTCGATCTGTTAGGTGAGTTGCATCAGAAAACTGGCGATTTAGTGGCGGCCAGAGCTGCAAGAAGTAAGGCACTTAATCTTTATAACGATCAGGGTGACAGCTATCGGGTCGCCGTCATGAGAGGCTGGTTAGAGGCGAATCCAGTAGCCCCGCAGCCAGAGAAGCCGCCTGTAGAAGCGAAGCCAGCGCCAGACAAAAAATCGCCAGAGACCATCGCACAGAAAAGGCCTGAGACTGGTAAAGCGAAGCCAGCGGTTCCGGTCGTCAAGCCTGTAATGCCCGATGTTGAGTCGAATATCGCAGTTCAGCGTTTTCCATTTCCGTCAGGCGTGACCATCATCGGCGGAAGCGGATTTATTGTCGACGCTGGCCGTAAGGTGGTCACCAATCGACATGTAGTGGAGGGCGGTAAAGAGTTTGCTATCCGTACCGGATTGGGTGAGGTGATAAAAGCGCGGCTGGTATTTACATCGAGTACAGATGATATCGCCGTGTTGGAACTCGCCAAGCCCTTGCCTGCCGATCGTTCAATTCCGAATTCAAGTTTCGTTAAGCCTCAGGTTGGTAGAAATGTCGTCGTGATGGGATATCCACTTTGGTATCTGCTGGGGGAGGGATCGCCGTCACTCACCAATGGCGTTGTGTCAAAACGCACCGGTCTACGAGACGATGCTAGTACTTTCCAGATTACAGCCAAGGTGAATAAAGGTAATTCCGGAGGTCCAGTGTTTGATATGCGCGGTAACGTGGTCGGCATCACGGTCGGCAAACTCGACATCAAGAAAATCGGCGACGATCAGGGCTTCCTGCCGGAAGATGTGAACTTCGCTATTCATGTGGATCGTTTACCGAAGATGCTGAATATCAGCGCTACGAGTGAAGAGCAGCGCAATGAGTTAAGCGCCGAGGAGCTGTATCAATCAATGGTAGGCAAGGTGGTGATGGTCGCCACATACAAGTAGTTGCTACCGGCCGCGATAGTCTTCTCGAACTATTCGTAGGTGTTTTGGGTGAAGCCGTTTTCGGTTGATTGGGAATACAACGGCTACCTGAAGTTCTTCTAATTACGAAGATTGTGTACCCAGCGCCGATAG
>CAZLJL010000250.1:0-2815 GCA_964559785.1 uncultured Bifidobacterium sp. | reverse complement strand
TAGCGAGCTTCACTTTCTGGGGCTGGCAGTTGGTGATTGTGCTTGCTGCCATCACGCTGCCAATGGGCTTCACCAGCGGTAAGGAATACGCCGAGCTGGAATGGCCAATCGATATTCTGATTGCCTTAGTTTGGGTATCGTATGCCGTGGTGTTTTTTGGCACGCTCATGAAGCGTAAGGTCTCACATATCTATGTCGCCAACTGGTTCTACGGTGCGTTCATTCTTACGGTCGCGCTGCTGCACATAGTGAACTCGGCAGCGATGCCGGCGTCGCTGACTAAATCGTATTCCGCATACACCGGCGTACAAGACGCCATGATTCAGTGGTGGTACGGTCATAACGCGGTAGGTTTTTTCCTGACCGCCGGCTTCCTCGGCATGATGTACTACTTCATACCGAAGCAGGCTGAGCGACCGGTGTACTCGTATCGGCTATCGATCGTGCACTTCTGGGCGCTGATCTTCACCTATATGTGGGCTGGCCCACACCACCTGCACTACACCGCACTGCCGGACTGGACGCAATCACTCGGTATGGTGTTCTCACTGATTCTGTTGGCGCCGAGTTGGGGCGGCATGATCAACGGCATCATGACGCTGTCTGGCGCATGGCACAAACTGCGCAATGATCCGATCCTGAAGTTCTTGATTGTGTCGCTCTCGTTTTATGGCATGTCGACCTTCGAGGGTCCGATGATGTCGATTAAAACCGTCAACGCGCTCTCGCACTACACCGACTGGACGGTCGGCCATGTGCACTCTGGAGCGCTTGGTTGGGTCGGTTTGATCTCGATGGGATCGATCTACTACTTGTTACCGCGACTGTCCGGCAAAAAGGAAATGTGGAGCATGCGACTGGTCGAGGTGCATTTCTGGACGGCGACCATCGGCATCGTGCTGTACATCGCAGCGATGTGGATCGCTGGTGTGATGCAAGGCCTGATGTGGCGCGCTGTGAATGATGATGGCACGCTGACCTATAGCTTCGTCGAGAGCGTGAAAGCGACCTTCCCCTACTACGTGGTTCGTATGGTGGGTGGCCTGCTCTATCTCGCGGGTATGTTGATGATGGCCTACAACACCTTCAAGACGGTGGTCGACAGCAAGCCGGCGGATACCCGAATTCCTTTACTCGGTGCGCACGCGTAACCGCGGGAGAGATCGATGAAACTGACACATGACGTAATTGAACGAAAGCCGTGGCTACTGATCGCGCTGGTGCTGCTGGTGGTCAGTGTGGGTGGTCTGGTTGAGATCGTGCCACTGTTCTTCCAGAAGTCGACCACTGAGCCGGTTGCCGGGCTAACGCACTACAGCCCGCTACGGCTCGCTGGTCGCGACATCTATGTACGTGAGGGCTGCTACAACTGCCACTCGCAAATGATCCGGCCATTCCGTGCCGAGACTGAGCGTTATGGCCACTACTCGGTCGCCGGTGAGTTCGTATTTGATCGTCCCTTTCAGTGGGGTTCAAAGCGTACCGGTCCGGACTTGGCACGCGTTGGCGGTCGCTATTCGGATGAGTGGCACCGTGCGCACCTGAATAATCCGCGCGATGTCGTGCCCGAGTCGAATATGCCCGGGTATCCCTGGTTGGCCAGCACTGTACTCGAGCCACAATCAATCGTGCCCAAGCTGAGAGCACTGCAGCGCCTTGGCGATGGCTATACCGAGGAAGAGATTGCCGCAGCCCCCAAGGCGCTTGAAGGTAAAACTGAGCAAGATGCACTGATCGCATATTTGCAAGGGCTTGGTATACAAATCAAGGCACGGAGGTAAGCATGGACTTCGCTACTTGGCTATCGGATGCACGTAGTGTGATGACATTGGTCAGTCTGCTGACCTTTGTCGGCATCGTGTACTGGGCATTTGTCGCCCATCGCAAGCAAGATTTTGATGAAGCCGCGATGCTGCCATTCGCGGATGAAGAACCCGGTAACAACACGCAGGAGCCGACGCATGGCTGATTTCATCAATGATTTTTGGAGTATCTATATTGCGGTACTGGTCGCGCTATCGATCATTGGCTGTGGCTTGCTGTTGTGGTCGCAATCCAAGGTAGAAGTCGCCGTGCCAAAGGATGGCAACGTAGAGACCACGGGTCATGTCTATGACGGCCTGGAGGAATTCAATAATCCCATGCCGCGTTGGTGGATGTGGCTGTTCTATATCACCATCGTGTTCGGGATTATCTATCTCACGCTCTATCCTGGCTTTGGCAGTTTCGCGGGTAAGCTCGGCTGGCGCTCAGCGGGTCAGTATCAGGAAGAAATTCGGATGGCCGAGGCCGAGATTGGGCCGATGTTTGAAAAATATAAAGCCACGGATCTCAAAGTACTCGCTGCTGATAGTAAAGCGAATGCGATGGGTGAGCGTTTGTTTCTGACTTACTGCGCGCAATGCCATGGCTCGGATGCACGTGGCAACAAAGGCTTTCCTAATTTGGCGGATCGCGACTGGTTGTATGGCGGGGATGCAGAGACCATCAAGCTCTCGATTCTGAATGGCCGACATGGACAGATGCCACCCATGGGTGCGGCCGTCGGCTCAGAGAAAGATATCGAATCAGTTGCGCACTATGTGCTGTCTCTGTCTGGGTCGGCACATGATGCGATCAAGGCTTCGACTGGTCGCGAGAAGTTTGCGGTGTGTGCTGCGTGTCATGGTGCCGATGGCAAAGGCATGACGGCGATGGGTGCTCCCAATCTGACGGACAAGACCTGGCTATACGGTGGTAGTGTCGCGACGATCATGGAGACGATCCGGCTCGGTCGCAATAATGTGATGCCGGCATTTGGTGAATTTCTTGGTGA
>CAZLJL010000249.1:0-2824 GCA_964559785.1 uncultured Bifidobacterium sp. | reverse complement strand
CCATCCTTGCCGGTACCGGCTACTGCAGATGCCGACATCTGATTCTCGGACAGCATCTTGGCTGCGGCGGGCATGGCAATCGCGCCAGATGACGCTGGCGCCTTGGCAGCGGCTGGTGAAACGCTCGGGGCAGGCGCGGTAGTGGTGGGCGCGCTGGCAGGCGCGCTAGCATCAGCCGTCGCTTCAGTGTCGATTCTGGCGATGACTTCGCCCGACACCACGGTGCTGCCGTCTGCCTTCACAATCTCAACCACCACACCCTGTGACGGCGCGGGTAATTCGAGTACGACTTTGTCGGTCTCGATATCAATCAGGTTTTCATCACGGGCGACGGCTTCGCCAACTTTTTTGTGCCAGTTAAGTAGCGTCGCCTCGGCGACAGATTCAGATAGCTGCGGTACATGGACTTCGATGATGGCCATTACATACTCCGTTTGGGGTTGTCACGCAGGTCGGCGGCTTCCACCCACCTGCGGGGTCATTACTTGGTGATTACAAAACCTTTCAGTTTCGAGAACGCGGCATCGATCAAGGCTTTCTGCTGCGCGTAGTGTTTGTCGTAATAGCCTACCGCCGGCGATGCGGAGGCTGGACGACCTGAATACGCGAGCTTCTGCCCGTCAGACAAGTTCTCGAGAATATTGTGTTGGATCTGGAACCAAGCGCCCTGATTCTGAGGCTCATCCTGCACCCAAACCAGCTCTGAAAAATTCGGGAACTTTGCCAGTTCAGTGGCCAGCGCTTTGTGCGGGAAGGGATACAGCTGCTCGATGCGAATGATGGCAACGTCCGTAGCATTACGCTCTTTCCGCGCATTGACTAAGTCGTAGTAGACCTTGCCCGAGCAAGCCAGTACGCGCTTAACCTTTTTCGGATCAAGCTTGGCTTCCACATCGCCGATCACGGTGTGGAACGAGCCTTTCACCAATTCGGACAGCGGTGAGCCAGCATCCTTGTTCCGCAGGAGTGACTTCGGTGTGAAAATCACGAGCGGCTTGCGGAACAAGCGAATCATTTGACGTCGCAACAGATGGAAGATCTGCGCTGCCGAGGTCGGCTGCACCAGTTGCATATTGTTATCCGCAGCCAGTTGCAGGAAACGCTCAATCCGTGCCGAGGAGTGCTCTGGCCCCTGCCCTTCGTAGCCGTGTGGCAGCATCATCACCAAGCCGGAGGCGCGACCCCATTTCACTTCACCAGAACTGATGAACTGATCAATCACGACTTGCGCACCGTTGGCGAAATCACCAAACTGCGCCTCCCAGATCGTCAGCGTATTTGGCTCAGACGTGGAGTAACCGTACTCGAAACCCAACACCGCCTCTTCCGACAAGACCGAGTCAATCACGGTGAAAGGTGCCTGCTGATCCGACACATGCTGCAGCGGGATGTAGTTGCCCGCATCCCATTTCTCACGATTTTGGTCGTGCAGCACAGAGTGCCGGTGCGTAAAGGTGCCACGCCCTGCATCCTGACCTGTGATCCGTACTGCGTAGCCGGAGGCCACCAATGATGCAAACGCTAGATGCTCACCCATACCCCAGTCGAGGTTAATCTCTCCACGGCCCATCGCAGCGCGATCGGCCAGGACTTTTTCTACCAAGGGGTGTAACTTGAAATTTTCAGGAACAGTCGTGATGCGCTCGGATAGCCGTTTGAGTTCAGCTGCAGGCACTGAGGTATCAGCAGCGTCGGTCCATTTCCGGTTCAGGAAAGGCATCCAATCGACGATGAATTTATTCTTGTAGTTCGAGATAACAGGGTCAACCGTCTGCTTACCCTCATCCATCGCCTGCCGATAGTCTTTGACCATCTGGTCGCCATCCTGAGCACCGATCACGGCCTGCGCAGTTAACTTATCAGCGTAGAGCTTGCGGGTCCCCGGATGCTGCGCGATTTTTTTGTACATCAGCGGCTGTGTCAGCGCGGGGGTGTCCTGCTCGTTGTGACCGAGTTTACGGAAGCAGACAATGTCAACCACCACGTCTTTGTGGAACTGCATCCGGAAGTCCAACGCGATTTGGGTCGCAAAAACGACCGCCTCAGGATCATCACCATTCACATGCAGTACCGGCGCCTCGATCATCTTCACCACATCCGAGCAGTACAAGGTCGAACGGGAGTCACGTGGATCCGAGGTGGTGAAACCAATCTGGTTGTTGATGACGATGTGTACCGTACCACCCGTACCATAGCCGCGCGTCTGCGCGAGGTTGAGTGTCTCCATCACGACGCCTTGGCCAGCGAATGCAGCATCGCCGTGGACTTGAACTGCGAGTACCTGATTACCCTCGCTGTCACCGCGCCTATCCATACGCGCCTTGGCTGAACCTTCCACCACCGGATTGACGATCTCGAGGTGCGAGGGGTTGAACGCCAGAGACAAGTGGACCGGTCCGCCAGGTGTCGACACATCGGAAGAAAAGCCCTGGTGGTATTTCACGTCGCCCGCTGGTAAATCATCTGCGTGCTTGCCCTCGAATTCAGCAAACAGGTCGTGTGGCATCTTGCCGAGAATATTGACGAGTACATTCAAACGGCCACGGTGCGCCATGCCGATCACAATCTCTTGCACGCCCTGACTGCCTGCACGCTGAATCAGCGCATCAAGCGAGGCAATGAAACTCTCGCCACCTTCAAGAGAAAAACGCTTTTGGCCGACATATTTGGTGTGGAGATAGCGCTCTAGTCCCTCGGCGGCGGTGATGCGGTCGAGGATGTGCTGCTTCTGCTCAGCGCTAAACGTGCCGGTCGCGCGGGTAGACTCCAACCGCTCCTGCATCCAGCGTTTCTGGGTGGGGTCGGTGATGTACTGGAACTCGGC
>CAZLJL010000248.1:0-2827 GCA_964559785.1 uncultured Bifidobacterium sp. | reverse complement strand
GAGAGTGATTCTGCACTGGGCATCACAAAATGCAGCCGCCACCCTTGCTCTTTGGGTTCGACCGTGACGGGTGCCGTCATCTCGATTTTGCGGTTACCGCCGGTTTGCGCTTGGTTATCGCCAAAAATATAACCCGCAACCCGTCGAAAGCCACTGCGACTGGCAGCGTCGAAGTCGCCGACCACTTCAGTCTCGGCAACAACGAAACCCGCATACAGCCGATGCTCGAAAGGCGGATCGGATTGAAGTACACGAAACGGAGGTTCTTCAATCGCCATGGCAGGCCCTGTCCAAAAAAGAGAAGCGCAGCAAAAGCTGAGCAAAGCAGTGATTAATCGCATGAGGGTTTCAACAGTAAGCGAGCGCGATTCTATAAATCGTAGAGGGTACAGTAATTACAACAAGGTGATGCTAACCACACCCCTCAGATTCTGATGAAAAAAATCAAAAAACAGCATGGTCACCAAGGTCGACTGTCGTACCCTCTGCAATAAGTTGATCGTAGTGGTCGAACAGCGTTTGGTGACCGAATGAGGGCGTAGCATCTGCATCATACCGTTGGCGAGATGCGTCCCAGACCAGCATGGATTCAGTGGCATAGTAGCGGCCGATTTTTGCAAGCGCTGCTTTGTCTGCCAATGAGGGCAACAAAATCTTGAACGCATCTAAACCGACAATGATGGTACTGAGTAAAGCGACGGGTACGTGCATGAAGTGCGGTCGCATACCAAGCTGGTTGAAAAGATAATGACCCTGCTCAAGCGGTGTGATCGCCTGACCCGGGCCGCCAATCGGTAATACTTGGTTGAATTTATTGCGATCAGTAAGACAAAGCGCGATGAATTCCGCAAGGTCGCCATCGCTAATCGGCTTGCAAGCTGTCAGCCGCCCGTCACCGAATAGCATGAAGGGTTTGCCATCACGCACACGTTGTAATTGGCCCGATAGCGATTTAAAAAAAGCAGTCGGTCTGACAATGCTGTACTGGAGACCGGAGTTGATCAGCTCTTGCTCAAAAGCGAGCTTGGCCTGTTGGAAGGCGAGCAGCGGTTTTTGAACGCACATAGCCGACAATAAAATGAACTGATTTATCTCGGCTTGTTGCGCCAACTTGAGCATGCGGGAATTCATCTCATAATCAACCGCCCAGGCATCTTTCGGAGCGCCGGTACGCGAAGCGAGGCATGAGACGATGGCATCAAAGCGTTCATGCCGCAGCGCCTCTGATTGCGTTATGAGTGCTGTGCCCGCGGCACCGATTCGTATATCGGCGGCGGTCGGTAATGCCGCAGTGGCGGCCAAATGACTATTGCGCTTGTGATTAGAACCCTCTCGCAGCGGACAAACAAGCTGGTGGCCGTGATCAAGCAGTGTTTTTGCGACGGATTGTCCGATGGTGCCGGTAGCGCCCAGCAATAGGATACGCATGGATTATTGGGTGAGCAGCCCGCGCCGCTGTCTGCGATCAAGCATGCCGCATGCGAAAGCGATGGTTGTCACGCGTCGGCGTTATACAGCACGCCTTTCAAGTTCTCGATGGAATGCGCCACGCGGATGACCGACTCGGGCGGAATTTGTCGTACGACCTCGCCGCTCAGCTTGTCCGTAACAGTGATGACGAATGTATTGATCTTGCGGTCGACCCCAAAGCGAAGGTTACGGTCGTCGGCTTGCATCTGACGATTGAGTTGATCAACGACTTCTTTGTACTGCTGCACCATTTTTTGCGCATCGGTAGGCAGTACTGCACGGGGAGAAGGAACCTCGACCGGTGCTCTGGGCGGTGTCGGCATCCCTTGGGCATTGGCGGCCTTGAGCGCCTGGATTGTCATGGCGCTTGCCGGCGCTGGCATCGCAGGCACTTTGGCCAGCGATGCGGCTGCAGGGTTGACCGATGGCTTGTCGATGACGATGTTCATAGTGAGTCTCTGGCGTAAGCGCGGCGCAATGGATAGGCTTAGTTTATGCCCGATATGCGCGTCGAGTTCAAGATTTTCGAGCGCTAGCGCCCAGATTTTCCATAATGATAATGAAATGGGCGTCTACCTGCTGACGCTGCCAGTGGTTTGGCCGGTCCTCCGCACTGAATCTCACTCAGGATGTGCCCCGGCGGATGATCCTATCCTCAGTTTTGGTCGGTACGACGGCGAGAAAATCTTACGGGCATACCGCAATCGCTGCGGACGCTGACCCGCGACACAGGAAAAACACGTTCCGGGTTGATTGGTTTCACTGAGAACCTGCGCAGAACTTCAGACAGGATCAGCGCTGCCTCAAGCTGCGCAATCATCGCACCAGTACAGGCGCGCGGCCCCATGCCAAACGGCATATAACTGCCAGTACGGAGGGTGGTTTCTTGCTCGGCAAAGCGCGTGGGGTCAAAGCGATCGGGCTGGGACCAGAAGGCATGGTGGCGATGTACCAGCCAAGGGGAGGCGACGATGAAGCTATCTTTGGGAATACGTAGCTTGCCGAAACGATCTTCACGTAATGCGCGCCGAGTAAGAAATGCGACCGGTGGATACAGCCGCATGCTTTCCCGGAACACCGCGCGGCTCATCGGCATTTGCTTGAAATCCGAGTAGTCAAATGGCTTGTCGGCTAATTGCTGATCAATTTCAGATCGTACTTGCGACAAATAATGCGGCTGCTGCGACAAAATAAAAAAGCACCACGCCAGCGCACTCGCTGTTGTCTCATGGCCTGCCAAAAAAAACACAGCGAGCTGATCAATCAGCTCGGTACGGGAGAAGGCGTTTCCTGCAGCATCCCGCGCATCAATCAGTGCCTGCGTGAAGTCGAAAAAAACCTTGCCTTCGGCAAGCTG
>CAZLJL010000247.1:0-2833 GCA_964559785.1 uncultured Bifidobacterium sp. | reverse complement strand
CCATGTTGCGGATATCTTGGTCATGGTGCATGCCGATAATGACTGCGCCCGCGCCAAGGAACAGTAGCGCTTTGAAGAAAGCGTGCGTCATCAAATGAAACACTGCCACTGAGTAGGCCGATGCACCGAGCGCGACAGTCATATAGCCAAGCTGCGACAGCGTCGAGTAGGCCACTACGCGCTTGATGTCGTTCTGAATGATGCCGAGGAAACCCATGAACAACGCAGTAATCGCGCCGATCACCAGCACGAACGACAAGGCGGTTTCGGATAGCTCGAACAGTGGCGACATACGGGCCACCATGAAAAGACCTGCCGTGACCATGGTCGCCGCATGGATCAGCGCCGAGATCGGTGTGGGGCCTTCCATCGAGTCCGGCAGCCAGACATGCAGCGGGAACTGCGCCGACTTGCCCATCGCACCAATGAACAGGCAGATGCAGGCCACCGTCATCAACGACCAGTCAGTACCCGGCAGGGTCATCGCAGCGATCGCCTCGCGCTTGGCGAATACGTCTGTGTAGCTCATTGAACCCGCATACGCGAGCAATAGACCGATACCGAGGATGAAGCCAAAGTCACCCACACGGTTCACCAGAAACGCCTTCATGTTCGCGAAAATCGCGCTTGGACGCTTGAACCAGAAACCAATCAGCAAATACGACACCAAACCAACCGCTTCCCAACCGAAGAACAGTTGCAGGAAGTTGTTGCTCATCACGAGCATCAGCATCGCGAAAGTGAACAGCGAAATATAGGAGAAGAAGCGGTTATAGCCCTCATCATCATGCATGTAGCCGATGGTGTAGATGTGCACCATGAGCGAGACGAAGGTCACCACACACATCATCATAGCCGTCAGGCTGTCAACCAGAAAACCAATCTCGAACTTCAAGTCGCCGAGCGTCATCCAGGTATAGACGGTGCCGTTGTAGTGCGCACCGTCCATCACCAGGGCCAGGGTTTGCGCCGAGATCAGGAATGCCACCAACACACCGAGAATCGTCACGGTGTGCGACGCAGTGCGGCCGATCAAATTACCGAAGAAACGGGTGCCGAACAGACCAGCAATCACTGAGCCCGCTAGCGGCGCTAGCGGAACTGCAAGCAGGAGATCGGGGTTGAGTTGTGCTGCCATGTGAACCTTGTCTGGTGTTGTTCGGATCAGCCCTTGAGCCGATCGAGTTCTTCCACATTGATGGTGTTCAGGTTACGGAACAAGACCACCAAGATCGCCAAACCAATCGCGGACTCTGCCGCGGCGACGGTCAGAATGAAGAACACGAATATCTGTCCTGCGGCATCGCCCAGGTAATGCGAAAAGGCGATGAAATTCATGTTCACCGAGAGCAGCATCAATTCAATCGCCATCAGCAAGATGATGACGTTGCGGCGATTCAGAAAAATACCCACCACTGAAATCGCGAACAGAATTGCGCCGAGGGTCAGGAAGTGTGCGAGTGTCAGGTTCATTGTCGGCTCAGCTTTTCTCAGGCGCTGCAGTATCCGCGGCAGTTGCACGGTTGGACTCGGACGCCATGCTGACAATACGCACGCGGTCATTGCGACGGGTTTTAACCGCAAGACCGGGATCGAAATATTTTCTGTCCTTGCGACGACGCAAGGTCAGTGCCACCGCCGCTACCATCGCCGCCAGCAAGATAATCGAGGCGATTTCGAAGGGGTAGAGATACTGGGTGTAAATGATTTTTCCGAGCGCCTTGGTGTCACCGATGTTACCGGCCGATACTTCGGGCTGGCTGATAAAGGCATTCACCAACACAGCCGCCATCTCCAGTGCGATTACACCGCCTATCGTCACCGCAAACGGCAGATGCCCCCAGATACCTGCGCGCAGTTTCGCCATATCGATGTCGAGCATCATCACCACGAACAGGAATAGCACCATCACCGCGCCGACATACACCAGCACCAACACGATGGCGAGAAACTCTGCCTTCAGCAGCATCCAGATCGCAGACGCAGAAAAGAACGACAGGATCAGATAAAGCGCTGCATGTACCGGATTACGATCGGTCACCACGCGCAAAGCCGCAAATACCAGCAGCGTTGCAAACGCGTAGAAGAGCAAGGTGGTGGCATTCATCATGAGCTTAGCGGTAGCGCGCGTCGGCGGCTCGGTTAGCGGCAATCTCGGCCTCGTAGCGGTCCCCGATCGCGAGCAGCATGTTCTTGGTGTAGTACAAGTCGCCCCGCTTTTCACCGTGGTACTCGAGGATATGTGTCTCGACGATGGAATCGACCGGGCAAGACTCTTCGCAGAAGCCACAGAAAATGCACTTGGTCAGATCAATGTCATAACGGGTGGTACGGCGCGTGCCGTCGTCGCGCTGCTCCGACTCGATACTGATCGCCAATGCTGGACATACCGCCTCACACAGCTTGCAGGCGATGCATCGCTCTTCGCCATTCGGATAGCGACGCAATGCATGCAGCCCGCGGAACCGCGGCGACATCGGGGTTTTCTCTTCCGGGAACTGCACCGTGATTTTGCGCGAGAACATGTAGCGGCCAGTCAGCGCCATTCCTTTGAACAACTCACGCAGCATCAGGCTACCGAGGAAATCTTTAATCGCTTCCATGGCTATGCCCTCTTACTTCCAAATATTCCAGGGGGTCTGCATCCAGACCGCCACAATCACTAAATACACGACCGTCAACGGAATGAATATCTTCCAACCCAGTCGCATGATCTGGTCATAGCGGTAGCGCGGGAAAGAGGCGCGCACCCAGATGAAAATCGAAACGACCAGGAATGTCTTGATACCGAGCCAGATCCAGCCCGGGATGAAATCCAGAATCGCCAGCGGCG
>CAZLJL010000246.1:0-2858 GCA_964559785.1 uncultured Bifidobacterium sp. | reverse complement strand
AGACCGGCATGGATAGCGTTGAAATTTTTACGGATGGTGCTTGCAAGGGCAACCCTGGCCCCGGCGGTTGGGGCGCCTGGATTATTCATGGCAGCCTTGAGCAATGGATTGCTGCAGGTCGTCCGGTAGCAAAAACTAAGTCATTGTTCGGTGGTGAGATGGCAACTACCAATAATCGTATGGAGTTGCTGGCGGTGATTGAGGCGCTGAATGCGTTGAAGCGTTCTTGCGAAGTGGTGGTACATACCGATAGCCAGTATGTACATAAAGGTATCAGCGAGTGGTTAGCGGGTTGGAAGGCCAAAGGTTGGAAGACCGCTAGCAAAGCACCTGTCAAGAACGTCGATTTGTGGCAGGCATTGGATGAGGCCCGACTGCGTCACCAGATAGAATGGCGATGGATCAAAGGCCACGCAGGTCACGAGGGCAATGAAATGGCCGACGAACTTGCGAACCGTGGCGTGGAGCACGCGCGCGCGAATGCTCGTGCTGCTTGAGCTGACTTTACTTATCGATTGCACCCATGCGACAAATTATTCTCGATACTGAGACGACCGGACTGAACCCGAAAAGCGGCGATCGCATCATCGAAATTGGTTGTGTCGAGATGGTGAATCGTCGCCTGACGGGAAATAACTTCCATTACTACATCAATCCGGAACGTGATTCCGATCCGGGTGCTTTGGCAGTTCACGGATTGACGACTGAATTCCTGAGCGATAAGCCAAAATTTTCTGATATTGCCGAGACCTTGTGCGAGTTTGTGCGTGACGCAGAGATCATTATTCATAACGCGCCATTTGATGTCGGCTTTCTTGATGCCGAGCTAGAACGCGTCGGCAAGTCAGGTTTTGCTGCGCATGTGCGGCAGGTGATTGACACGCTGGTGCAAGCCAAAGAACTTTTTCCCGGTAAGCGTAATTCACTCGACGCACTCTGCGAACGCTACGGCGTGTCAAATGCGCACCGCACGCTGCATGGCGCTTTGCTCGATGCGGAGCTGTTAGCCGAGGTTTATCTCGCCATGACCCGAGGCCAAGATAGCTTGGGGATGGATTTGCAGGTAGGCACTGATGGCGATAACGCCAATGGCGCAGGGATTGCGATTGCCGAAATTTTGGTACTGCCGCCGACTGCCGCCGAACTGGCCGAGCATGAGACTTTACTCGAGGCGCTGGATAAAGAAGCAAAGGGTGCATGTTTATGGCGTCAGCTCGGCTAGCACCATAATGCTTAGCCACTTCCTGGAGCAACACCGATAGCTCACGATGACTACTAAACCTCCTGACGCGAATTCAATCATCGAAGTGAGCCCCTTCGATGTTTTTCGTGTTGAGGGTGATATTGATCGGCTCCAGGGTCAACGCTTTGGTAAAGAAAAAATTTCTCAGCCAAAGGAATTGCAAAGCACTAAGTCAGTAAGACATCTTCAAGACCAAAAAGTCGAGACAGATGCACAACGATTAATTCGAGATGCTCGCTATTCGCAGCAGGAGGCTTTGAAAGATCTGCATGCGATCAGTGATGGTGGACCATCCATTCAAAGAGCCTTGATCGACGGTCAGGGTCCCGAGCGTCAGCGGGCAATGTGGGATGGCACCGGACCCGAGCACCAAAGGGTCATCTCAG
The DNA here is from genome assembly GCA_964559785.1 of uncultured Bifidobacterium sp. Taxonomy (GTDB): domain Bacteria; phylum Pseudomonadota; class Gammaproteobacteria; order Burkholderiales; family Burkholderiaceae_D; genus Pernthalerella. The sequence goes on along the minus strand of CAZLJL010000246.1, from coordinate 1,229 downwards.
ATGCAGAAGGTCCGATTCTTTCCTCCCATGTGCGGCTAGCTTCATTGCATGAGCCACTGACAAAGGCGCGCACTGCGCAGCAAAGTGCCTTGAAGGAGATTCATGCCATAAAAGACATGATCTATTCTTCAACTGCGAAGCAACAAGATCGTCTTCCTGGGCCCATTAATGCCCGCATACTTTCCGATGCGGGTGGGCCCACGCTCTCGCCGATATCTTCCTCTAGCGATGCTGTTGAAGATAGAAAGACGCTCTCGACAGAAAAGCTCCGCGAAAGAATACAAAAAGCGCGCGCAGAGCAGCTAGCGGCATTAAAGAATTTGCACGCTATGCAGGACGCTGACGGCCCCATAAAAGACAGGGCGATGTCAGATTTGGATTTTAGGATCGCGAAGGCGAACCAATCTCAATTGACTGCAATCGGTTATTTGAAGAAAGTCGAGGATGCAGTCGGCCCTCTCATTCATACCACATTGACTGACGCGGATCGGGACACCGATGCTAAGGCAGGTCAGGATGCCGTCGGTCCCGCAAGGGTACGCAATTCAGACGACAGCAGTGGTCCAGCGATTCCAAAGAGTATGGATGACGCTATAGGTCCTTCAACTCCCCGGGATGTGGATGATTCAGCAGGACCAATTAATCGCCGCGATTCGGATGATGCGGCAGGTCCAATCAAGCGCCGCAATATGGATGATGCGACAGGTCCCATTGCTTCGAAGGCTATTGATGATGCGGTAGGCCCGACAGATCTGCGAACGATTACGGATGCCAAAGGCCCCACGATTTTTCATGTGATAAAGGATGCGCCGATGCCGCAGAAAGCGGGTAATGCTGCAGCATCTTCCTCAACGGACCCGCGTTCCCGTCAAAGCAGCATCGCTGAGCGCATCGCGAAAATCAAAGCAGACCAACGTGATGCAATCCAACACCTGGACGATCTGGATAAAGAAAACGACAAGCCTTTGCTTTGACCGTCTTGTGAACAGAATCGGGGGCGTCCCCCGAAGTTGATGGCGGAGTCTTGCTATGCGATAATTCGGCCCCGCCCGGGAGGTTAGCTCAGGGGTAGAGCGATCGCCTCACACGCGATAGGTCGCTGGTTCGAAACCAGCACTTCCCACCAAAAAAACCCACCCAGAAATCCACAGCCCGCGAGGGCGCTTACGGCGTCCGCTTGCGCTGTATCGCCGCACCTGGGCGCAACTTCTTCTGTCCGAACCGTTTCG
>CAZLJL010000245.1:0-2862 GCA_964559785.1 uncultured Bifidobacterium sp. | reverse complement strand
GAAAATGCCCACACAAGGTGGGCATCTGAGAAACTGGCGGAGCGGACGGGGCTCGAACCCGCGACCCCCGGCGTGACAGGCCGGTATTCTAACCAACTGAACTACCGCTCCAATCGAGCGCTTGCGGCGCGCGAAAGGGGCGAATTGTACCCAACCGTCGGTTCAGTGTCGAGCAGCCTAGCGCTGCGGCCATTTGACGACGATCTTTTTCGGAGGCCTGAGCCGCTGTGAGTCTGTCCTGGTTAGTCACCAATGCGGTTGCCGCGCTGTTGTTGCCGCCCCTATCGCTAGTACTGCTTGCCCTACTCGGCAGCTGGCTGGCGTATCGCTGGCGCGTTGTCGGGCGAGTAATCGTCGCGCTGGCAGCGCTGCTCTTGATCGGCCTCTCGACGCAAGCAGGTTCGCGCTTGTTGGTTGCGCCGTTGGAGCGCGCTGCTTTACCCTTGGTCGACCCCCTGCAAAGTGATGCCCACGCCATCGTGATTCTGGGTGGCGGCAGGTTATACAACGCGCCGGAAGATGCCGGTCGCGACCAACCCTCCAGCGCGACCCTGATGCGCTTGCGGCACGGCGCACGGCTGCATCGTCTGACCGGTCTTCCGGTGCTGGTCAGTGGCGGGGCCCCAGACACCCTTGGCGAAAGCGAAGCAGCATTGATGGCGCGCACACTACGTGAGGATTTTGGTGTGACGGTCCGTTGGCAAGAGCAAACATCCGACAACACCGCAGAAAATGCCAAGCATGCAGCGCAACAGTTGGCAGCCGTCGGTGTGCGCCGAATCCTGTTGGTTACTGACGCGATGCATATGCCACGCGCCCAGCGGGTGTTTGTGGCGGCCGGGTTTGAGGTTGCTGCCGCACCCACGCGTTTTCTTGGCCGGCGACCGATTGACGTCTCCAGTTTCATCCCCAAGGCGGCTGAATTGGAAGTCAGTCACTATGCCCTTCACGAGTGGATAGGATTCCTCTGGTACAAAATTCGCTACGGTCTTGCTTGAGTAATGGGCATGGTCTTTGTTTTGGGGCCGACCTTGCAGGCGTATTATCGTTAGCTCGTTTCTTCCAAGGAGAGCCCCGATGTCCGATTCCACGATCACGACTGCCCGTAACGATCTCAAAGCACTGGTACGCGATGCACAGGCCTTGTTTGACGAGGCCACTGCTGCTGGTGGCGCCAAAGCAGAAGAGTTGCGTTCGAGGGGCATGAAAATGCTCGACCATGCGATCACCCGCGCACACGACTTGCAGGAAGCCGCAGTACAAAAAGGTCGCAAAATTGCACACGACACCGATGAGTATGTGCATGAGCATCCATGGCGCGCGATCGGTATCGCAGGGGCCGTCGGTTTATTGGTGGGCATGCTGATCGCGCGGCGCTAAGCAATGAATGCATCGGCCGTGCCGCCCGGTGGCGGCCTTGCCTCAAACGTTGGCGCTATGCTGAGTGGCTTGCTCAAGCTGATCGGTGTGCGCTTGTCGATGGCGGTGATGGAGCTTGCGGATGCGCGCGATGCCGTGTTGCGCGTGCTGCTGCTCGGGGCGCTGGCCGTGCTTGCTGCAGCGTTTGCGTTGCTGAGTGTCTCAGCAATGATTGTCGCGCTGGCGTGGGATGCGCTGGGCTGGCGCATTCTGCTGATTCTGTTTCTGGCTTACGCGCTGTTGGCCTTGGGTCTGCTTTGGAAAGCACGCAGCATTATCGCGAGTGGACAAATCGGGTTTCCAACCACGCTCGCCGAACTACATAAGGACCGCGCTGCACTGCTGGATGAGCACGACCACCCGGAGGAAAAAGCATGAGCCATGCAGAGCGCAATGCTCGCCGCAAGCTGCTCCTGCTACAAGGCGCGCTTTACCGACTAGAGATTACTCAGGCGAGAGCAGCGCTCAGGGATGCGGCCAAACCCAAAGCAATGGCGGGTCAGTTTCTTGGTTTGCTGAAGTTTGCACTGTCGCACAAGCGGATGTCGTTGCTCGCGACTGTGGTGCCTTGGCTATTTGGCCGGGCCCGTAGTGCCAGGCTGGTGAAGCCCGCTTTGTTGGCGCTTGGAGCGGCCGCAGCGGCCTGGCTATTTTTTCGGCGGAAGGACCACTAGGCGTCGGCATTCGACGACGCCATGGTCAGCAGACGCATTATTTTGCTGCAGGCTCTTTGAACTTCGCGCCAGAGGCGTTGGCCAAATAAACCACGGCGCGCGCAACTTCGATGTCGTCCAGACTCGCGTTACCACCCTTGGCGGGCATACCCCGGATGCCTTTGACAGCGTGTGACACCAGCGTGTCATAGCCTTGACCGATACGTGCCGACCAAGCACCTGCGTCACCCTTTTTGGGAGCGCCGGCAACCCCTGCACCATGGCAGGCTGCGCACGCAGCGTTGTATACCTGCTCGCCAGACTTTAGCGCCACTGCACCACCAGCCGCAGCGTGAGCCGGTACACCCTCTGGCTGATCCGGCATCGTAAAGCTGACGTCGGCCACCGGGCGAATACGTTCAGCAACGGCCTCGGGCGACTGCGACGCGCTGTCCGCGCCTAGTTTCGAGGTGTTTCCAACGAAATTCACTAGCAGCAGAATCGTCGCTATGGGTATGACGAAAGAGGCGACGATGACAGCAATCAGCTGGTTCGGCGTTTTGATGGGCGATTCACTGTGGGCGTCACTCATAATTTCCTCGTTGGGTGGTGGCACAAAGCCATCAAGTCATGCAAAGCCGGAAATTATAGACGAATCGCGGAAATCGCTTCCTCTCACGTCGGCGTTTCATGGACTGACCGATTGAAAACCGGTATCCTTCGCGGCGCCTCTCAGATGCGGCTGTAGCTCAGTGGATAGAGTATTGGCCTCCGAAGCCAAGGGTCGTGG
>CAZLJL010000244.1:0-2873 GCA_964559785.1 uncultured Bifidobacterium sp. | reverse complement strand
CTGAAGGAGCCCACCATGTGTGGCATTGTTGGTGTTGTCTCGCACAGCCCGGTAAACCAGCTGATCTATGACGCGCTGTTGCTGCTGCAGCATCGTGGTCAGGATGCGGCGGGTATTGCTACCAACCACGGCAGCACTTTCAGCATGTACAAGGCAAATGGTCTGGTGCGTGATGTGTTCCGAACCCGAAACATGCGCTCGCTGCCGGGCAACTCTGGCATCGGCCAATGCCGTTATCCAACCGCGGGTTCATCCAGCGAAGAAGAAGCGCAACCGTTTTATGTCAATGCGCCTTTTGGCATAACGCTTGCTCATAACGGTAATCTCACCAATGCCGAGCAGCTGAAAATCGATCTGTTCAAGAATGATCGACGGCATATCAATACGGATTCCGATTCAGAGGTGCTGCTGAACGTACTGGCACATGAGATCCAGCAGTGTTCTAGTGGCCTCTCGCTTGATCCGAGTGCCATCTTCAATGCCGTGGCCACGCTGCACAAACGCGTGCGTGGCTCTTATGCGGTGGTAGCGCAAATCGCTGGCTACGGCATGCTCGCTTTCCGCGATCCGTATGGCATACGGCCGCTTTGCATCGGCTTTGCCGATACCGATATGGGGCCGGAGTACTTGGTGGCTTCCGAGTCGGTCGCTCTGGAAGGATTGGGCTTCCACTACCTGCGTGATGTGATGCCGGGTGAGGCTATCTTCATCGACAACGATGGCAAGCTGTATAACCAGCAGTGTGCTGAGAACCCGACCCTCAACCCCTGCGCGTTCGAGTTTGTGTATTTGGCTCGGCCCGACTCGGTGATCGATGGTGCGTCGGTCTATGCGACCCGTTTGAAAATGGGTGAATACCTGGCTGACAAGATACAGCGCGAAATTCGCTCAGGCGAGATTGATGTGGTCATGCCTATCCCTGACTCCTCGCGTCCGGCAGCTATGCAGCTCGCGCTGAAGCTAGGTATTGAGTACCGCGAAGGTTTCATCAAGAATCGATACATCGGCCGCACCTTCATCATGCCGGGCCATAGTGTGCGCAGAAAATCCGTCCGCCAGAAGTTAAACGCGATCGGCTCCGAGTTCAAAGGCAAGAGTGTGCTCCTGGTGGATGACTCGATCGTACGCGGCACCACCAGCCGAGAAATCGTGCAAATGGCGCGCGACTCCGGCGCACGCCGCGTGATTTTTGCTTCGGCTGCACCGCCCGTTAAATTCCCTAATGTTTACGGAATTGATATGCCCACGCGCGGCGAGTTGATCGCCTACGGACGCAGTGAGGAAGAAGTCTGTCGTGAGATCACTGCTGATGCGCTGGTGTATCAAGACATCGACGCCATGAAGCAATCGATCTCTGATGTGAATCCGGCGCTCAAGCGTTTCGAAGCCTCTTGCTTCGATGGTCACTATGTCACCGGAGATATCTCGACGGATTATCTCGACCGCGTCGAGTATGCGCGTGCGAACCCGAAGATCGTGGCGGAAGATATCGTCCGTACCCAGCTGAACCTGAACCTCGCACGTGCCGAGTAGATAGCGAGCACGGCGTTTATGGATAAAGCTCGTAAATTCGGGTTCACCACCACCATTCTGCATAGCGACCGTCAGAAGGCGATTGAGCACGGTTCGCTCCACAAACCGATCCATACAGCAGTTGCTTACGGCTACAAAGATGCGCGTGAGCTGGCCGAAGTATTTCAAGGCAAGAAGCCTGGCTACCGTTACGGTCGTCAAGGTAATCCGACAGTGTCGGCGCTGGAAGACAAGATCACCCGTATGGAAGATGGTCTGGTCACGCTATGTTTTTCTACCGGCATGGCAGCGATTGGCGCTTTGGCACAAGGGTTACTCCGCGCTGGCGATCATGTCGTTTCTTCATCCTTTCTGTTCGGGAATACCAACAGCCTTTGGCAGACCGTTGATCTGCAAGGTATGCCGGTGTCGTTCGTTGATCCGACTGATGTCGCAAATGTTGAAAACGCACTGCGGCCGAATACGCGTTTAGTGTTTGTAGAGACTATCGCCAACCCGCGTACACAAGTAGCAGATCTTGAGCGTATCGGTGCTTTGTGCCGCGAGCGCGGCATTTTGTACGTGGTCGATAACACCATGACCTCGCCGTATCTGTTCCGGCCCAATGCGGTGGGCGCCAGTTTGGTGATTAATGCACTCACCAAATCCATTGCCGGTCACGGCAATGCATTGGGCGGTAGCCTGACCGATACCGGCTTATTCGACTGGACCCAGTTTCCTAACATTGCGAGCAATTACAAGCGCTTTCCCCCGCAAAACTGGGGCATGGCGCAGCTGCGCGCGAAAGCGTTGCGCGATTTTGGTGGTGCCCTCGGGCCGGAGGCGGCGCATCATATTGCGGTGGGCGCTGAGACTATGGCACTGCGCATTGAGCGAGAGTCAGCGAATGCCTTGGCACTGGCGAGCATGCTCAATGCGGATGATCGTGTCGCAGCGGTGTATTACCCCGGGCTGCCGCACCATCCGCAACATGCGATCGCTAGCAAGTTATTCCGTGCGTATGGCGGCATGCTCAGCTTCGAGCTGAAACCCGGTATCGACTGTTTCGATTACATGAACCGACTACAACTCGCCGTCCCGGCGAGTAATCTGGGCGATACACGTACTTTGGTGATACCCGTAGCGCATACGATTTTCCATGAGATGGGACCTGAGCGCCGCGCATCAATGGGTATTGCAGAGTCGCTGATAAGGGTCTCGGTCGGCATTGAAGATACCGAGGACCTTCTTGAGGATTTCAAACAGGCCTTGGGTTGATCACGGCCCCAGCGTTCTGGCCGCTCGCCGGCTGAACACGCTCACACCTTCCGGCATAGTGAACGCCATCATGCGATCCAGCA
>CAZLJL010000243.1:0-2880 GCA_964559785.1 uncultured Bifidobacterium sp. | reverse complement strand
GGTTCGAAACCACCGCCTTGAATCATGAAGCCATCAATGACGCGATGAAAAATCGTGCCGTCGTAGTGGCCAGATTTAACATAGGACAGAAAATTTTCGACGGTTTTCGGTGCCTTGTCGGCGTCGAGTTCAATCGTGATCTGACCATGATTGGTGCTGAGTACAACTGACATGTTAGTCCTTTAAAAAATTATTCGATCAGGGTCGCTGATTCGATGATGACCGGTTTGAGCGGCTTGTCACGACGGTCGGTCTCAACCGCTTCGATCTGATCAACGACTTCGCTGCCCTTGATGACTTTGCCAAAAACAGCATAGCCAAATCCATCCTGCCCGGGGTAATCCAGAAAGCGATTGTCGTTGGCATTGATAAAAAACTGTGCGGTTGCCGAGTTCGGGTCAGCCGTACGAGCCATGGCAATGGTGTAGCGCTTGTTCTTGAGGCCATTCGATGATTCGATGTCAATTGGCCCGCGAGTCGGTTTTTCTGCGCCTTTGGCAGTGTAGCCACCGCCTTGGATCATGAAGCCACGAATCACGCGGTGAAACACGGTGCCATTGTAGAAACCTGCTTTCACATACTGCAGAAAATTATCGACAGTTTTGGGTGCTTTTTTGGGATCGAGTTCCACTACGATTTCGCCAGCACTGGTTTTGATGGAGACAGTGGGTGCAGCGCGGTCAGCGGTCGGCTTTGCTTGGCTGCCTGTAGATGTCGCTTGTGCAAGGGCCACCTGCGTGAATAGCGCCGTGGAGGCGGCAAGAGCAACAACAAAGAGACGCATACGCAACATAAATGTCCTTTTTTAGAGCAGCGTGACCGCGCTACGCCTTCGGGAGAGCGCAAGCTTCGATGCTATACTTTGACCAAACCCGCATTTTATCAAAGACAGTCCGCAAACCCTGCCTACGCAGCGAATCGCGGTGCCGTCGGTGGCACGAGTTCTTAGTGTGTTCGTTGCCAAGTCTGTATTGCTCATGAGTGCTCTAAAAATCTATAACACGCTCAAGCGTGACAAAGTTTCATTCGCGCCAATTGAGCCGGGCAAGGTTCGGATGTATGTGTGCGGAATGACAGTCTATGACTACTGCCATCTCGGCCACGCGCGCGTCATGGTGGTATTCGATATGGTGCAGCGCTGGCTGCGCGGTAGTGGTTTCGACGTCACCTATGTACGTAACATCACCGATATTGACGACAAAATCATCAAGCGCGCGGTAGAAAATGGTGAGTCCATATCAGCGCTGACCAATCGCTTTATTGCTGCGATGAATGAGGACGCTGCAGCGCTTGGTGTTCAGCCGCCAGACCACGAGCCGCGCGCGACTGCCTACGTGCCGCAGATGTTGGCGCTGATTGGCCGGTTGGAAGCCAATGGACTGGCGTATCAGGCCAGCGATGGCGACGTCAATTTTTCTGTGCGTGACTTTCCCGGCTACGGCAAGCTGTCCGGCAAATCGCTGGATGATTTGCGCGCTGGCGAGCGGGTAGAAGTGGCAAGCGCCAAGCGTGATCCACTCGACTTTGTGTTGTGGAAGTCTTCACGTGATGCCGAGCCTGATGAGGTCAAGTGGTCTTCCCCCTGGGGGAGTGGTCGACCCGGCTGGCACATTGAGTGCTCTGCCATGTCTTGCCAGCTACTGGGTGAGCATTTCGATATTCACGGGGGTGGGCAAGATCTGCAATTCCCGCACCATGAAAACGAGATCGCGCAGTCCGAGGGTGCGAGTGGAAAGCCATTTGTCAATTACTGGATGCACAATGGCTTTGTACGCGTCGACGATGAAAAAATGTCGAAGTCCCTCGGTAACTTTTTCACCATCCGTGAGGTACTCAAACAGTACGACGCCGAGGTGGTGCGTTTCTTCATCTTGCGGGCGCATTACCGCAGCCCGCTGAATTACTCCGATGCGCATCTCGACGATGCACGTATCGCGCTGATGCGGCTGTACACCGCCTTGAAAGAGCACCCTGCCGACCCGCAGCAGTCGCTGGATTGGAACGAACCTCATGCGCAGCGCTTTGCTGATGCCATGAATGATGACTTCAATACGCCAATCGCAATTGCGGTGTTATTCGATTTGGCAAGCGAGTTGAACCGGAGTGGCTCGGCGGTTGTGGCAGCACAACTGAAGGGCCTTGCTGGTGTTCTGGGCTTGCTGGGCCGTGAGCCGCAGGCGTTTTTGCAGGGTGGTATGCCGACAGGCATGAGCGATGCCGATGTCGATGCCCATATCGCCGCGCGTTTGGCGGCAAAGCAGAGCAAAAACTTTACAGAGGCCGATCGGATCCGTGCCGAGTTGCTCGACAAAGGTATCGTGCTCGAAGACAAGCCCGGTGGTGTCACCGAATGGCGACGGGCCTGAGGTCGAGCATGCCAAAGCAAGCCGCACTTATTGTTCCTGATTACTGGGAAGAGGCCAAGAGCGAATTGATGCGTCGCGACCGTATCTTGCGCAAGCTGATCCCGAAGTTTGGTGACTTGCAGTTAGTCGGGCGCGGTGATCCTTTCACCACCTTGGCACGTGCCATCGTCGGTCAGCAAATCTCGGTCAAAGCAGCCCAATCCGTTTGGGAGCGATTGGTTGTTAACGTGCCCAAGCTGTCGCCCGCCACTGTTAAAAAAGCCGGCCTGGAAAAACTCGCCAGCTGCGGTCTATCGAAACGCAAGGCTGAATACCTGACCGATCTCGCCATCCATTTTTTGGATGGCAGCGTGCATGAGAAAGACTGGTCATCCATGCATGATGAGGATGTGATCGCGGAGTTGATCCAGATCCGGGGTATTGGACGCTGGACGGCGGAGATGTTCTTGATCTTTAATCTGCTACGCCCGAATGTGCTGCCGCTGGACGACCTGGGTCTGTTGAAAGGCATCAG
>CAZLJL010000242.1:0-2880 GCA_964559785.1 uncultured Bifidobacterium sp. | reverse complement strand
TCAAACATAACTTCCTGGTCAAGGATGTGAAAGATCTGGCGGCGACGATGAAGAAGGCGTTCTTCATCGCGACCACCGGTCGTCCGGGGCCAGTATTAGTAGATATCCCCAAAGACATCACTATTGCGAAGACGACCTACGAGTATCCGAAGTCGGTTGAGATGCGCTCATACAAACCGGTCGACAAAGGTCACGCGGGTCAAATTCGCAAAGCGGTCCAGCTACTGCTGACGGCTGAACGACCCATGATCTATACCGGTGGCGGTGTGATTCTGTCGGATTCTGCGCCCGAGTTGAACAAACTGGTCGATAAGCTCGGCTACCCGTGCACCAATACCCTGATGGGTTTGGGCGCTTACCGTGCTTCCAGCGATAAATTCGTTGGCATGCCCGGCATGCATGGCACCTACGAGGCCAATATGGCGATGCAGCACTGTGATGTGCTGATCGCAATTGGCGCGCGCTTCGATGACCGCGTGATCGGAAACCCGAAACATTTCGCGAGCCTGCCCCGCAAGATCATTCACATCGATATTGATCCATCCTCGATCTCCAAGCGGGTGAAGGTCGATATCCCGATTGTTGGTAACGTCAAAGAAGTGCTGCAGGAATTATTAGCGCAGCTCGATGCTTCCGAAATCAAGCCGAATGCCGCTGCGCATGACGCCTGGTGGAAGCAGATCAACGAATGGCGCAAGCGCGAGTGCCTGAAATACGCCTCCTCGGACGATACGATCAAGCCACAGATGGTGGTCGAGAAGCTCTGGCAAGTGACCAAGGGTGATGCTTTCGTCACCTCGGACGTCGGCCAGCACCAGATGTGGGCTGCGCAGTATTACGGCTTCGACAAGCCACGCCGCTGGATCAACTCCGGTGGCCTTGGCACCATGGGTGTCGGCTTGCCGTATGCGATGGGCGTACAGATGGCCAATCCGGATGCGACAGTTGCGTGTATCACGGGCGAGGCATCGATACAGATGTGCATACAAGAGCTGGCAACCTGCAGGCAGTATCACCTCACGCCAAAAATTGTTTTGCTGAACAACCGTTACCTTGGCATGGTGCGCCAGTGGCAAGAGATCGACTATGGCTCGCGCTATTCCGAGTCCTACATGGACTCGTTGCCCGATTTTGACAAGCTGGTCGAGTCGTTTGGTCACGTCGGTGTCACCATCACCAAACCGGGTGATGTCGAAGGTGCGCTACGTGATGCGTTTGCGATGAAAGACAAGCTGGTATTCATGAACTTCATCACCGATCAGGGTGAAAATGTGTGGCCGATGGTCAAGGCGGGCAAAGGTCTGACTGAGATGCTGCTTGGCTCGGAGGACTTGTAATGCGCCATATCATTGCAGCCTTACTGGAAAACGAAGCCGGCGCACTGTCGCGTGTCGTGGGATTGTTCTCTGCACGCGCCTACAATATCGAGACGTTGACGGTAGCGCCTACAGAAGACCCCACGCTGTCGCGGATGACCATCGTCACGTCAGGATCGGACGACGTGATCGAGCAGATCACCAAGCACTTGAATCGTCTGATTGAAGTGGTGAAAGTGGTCGATCTGACCGAAGGTCCGCACATTGAGCGCGAGCTCATGCTGATCAAGGTGCGTGCGGTCGGCAAAGAACGGGAAGAAATGAAGCGTACCGCGGACATCTTCCGTGGTCGCATCATTGATGTCACGGAAAAAACCTACACCATTGAACTCACCGGTAACAAATCCAAGCTCGATGCGTTCATTGACGCGATCGACCGCGCCGCTATTCTGGAAACCGTACGTACCGGTGGCTCCGGTATCGGACGCGGCGAGCGCATTCTGAAAGTTTGAACCTCACTACCATTACTTTTTTACGGGAACATCATGAAAGTTTTCTACGACAAGGACTGCGACCTCTCCCTGATCAAGGGAAAAAATGTTGCGATCATTGGCTACGGCTCGCAGGGGCATGCGCACGCACAGAATCTGTCTGAATCGGGCGTCAAGGTCGTGGTGGGTCTGCGCAAAGGGGGCTCGTCGTGGGCCAAGGTGGAGAAGGCTGGCCTGAAAGTCGCCGAGGTGAACGATGCGGTGAAATCTGCCGACGTCATCATGATCCTTCTGCCGGATGAGAATATCGCGCAGGTCTACAAAGAGAATGTCGAGCCGCACGCCAAGCAGGGCGCTGTACTGGCCTTCGCTCACGGTTTCAATGTGCACTATGGCCAGGTAGTGCCGCGCGCTGATCTGGATGTGATCATGATCGCGCCGAAGGCACCGGGCCACACGGTTCGCGCAACCTACACGCAGGGCGGCGGCGTTCCGCATCTGGTGGCGGTGTATCAAGATAAATCCGGCATGGCGCGCAATATCGCGCTGTCGTATGCGATGGCCAATGGCGGCGGTCGTGCCGGCATCATCGAGACCAACTTCCGTGAAGAGACCGAGACTGATCTGTTCGGCGAACAGGCCGTGCTGTGCGGTGGTACGGTTGAGCTGATCAAGGCTGGCTTCGAGACGCTGGTCGAGGCAGGTTACGCGCCAGAGATGGCTTACTTCGAGTGCTTGCATGAGCTGAAGCTGATCGTTGATCTGATTTATGAAGGCGGTATCGCCAACATGAACTACTCGATCTCGAACAATGCGGAATACGGCGAGTACGTGACCGGCCCGCGCGTCGTGACCGAAGACACCAAGAACGCAATGCGTCAGTGCCTGAAGGATATTCAGACCGGCGAATACGCGAAGAGCTTCATCCTCGAGAACCGCGCTGGCGCGCCGACGCTGCTGTCACGTCGCCGTTTGAATGCCGAGCATGAGATCGAGGTGGTGGGTGAGAAGCTGCGCGCGATGATGCCTTGGATTGCCAAGAACAAGATGGTCGATCAGTCGAAGAACTAAGT
>CAZLJL010000241.1:0-2887 GCA_964559785.1 uncultured Bifidobacterium sp. | reverse complement strand
ATCCGACCTTGCAGCAACGCGACCTCTTGCGCTTGCCGCGACAGCACATGAATCAGCGTGAGACGGTCTGGATAGCGATCTTTGAGATCTTGTAGCGCCTCGTTGAACATGACACTCGCCATCTTGCGGTTGCCATACACCAGTGTGAATTTGCTGTTCTTTTGTTCTTCCAGGCTGGAAGCAGCAATCGATAAAATCGGTGTAATGCCCGAACCCGCTGCAAAACCGACCCGATGAATCGCATGGGGCTTTTGTATGGTGAAGCGACCATCGGGTGGCATCACCTGAATAATGTCGCCCGCGCTCAGTTGCTGTGTAGCCCAGTTCGAGAATACGCCGCCTTCCACCGGCCGGATGCCGACTTCAAGTTCGCCTTGTCGCTCTAGCCGACTGCGCTCGCAACTGATCGAATAATTGCGGCGCACTTCATGGCCGTTGATCTCGGCGCGTAGCGTCAGAAACTGCCCGGGTTCGAAGCGGAATGCTTCTCGATGTGCCTCGGGTATCTCGAATGCAATGGCCACTGAGCCTGCAGCCTCAGGCGTGACACGCTTGACTCGCAGGGGATGAAAGCGGGCAGCGGACATGGTGGTGGTTATTTAATAAGGTTTGAAATAATCAAACGGCTCACGGCAATCAAGGCAGCGGTATAGGGCCTTGCATGCGGTTGAGCCAAAACGTGCGCTTTCTACCGTATTCAGTGATGCGCATTGTGGGCACGCCACCGGCTCAGGTGAGGGCGGATTGGCAGCAAATCGCACCACATCCACGTCAGCCTTCACGCTATGTGGTGGCGCGATACCGTACGCCTTCAACTTCTGCTTGCCCTCGGGGCTCATCCAGTCTGTGGTCCATGCGGGCGCGAGTTGCGTGACTACGCGAGCGTTGATCTGGTGCTCTGCTAAAGCGGCGTGTATATCGTCCTCAATCTGATTCATCGCCGGGCAACCGCTATACGTGGGTGTGATAACGACTTCCAGTTGACCATCTTCGGCCTCGCGCACTGCACGCAAGATACCCAGATCGCGAAGCGTTAATACCGGAATCTCTGGGTCGCACACATGATCGAGCAACGCCCACGCGGCGGTAATGTGGTCACCAGGTCGCATGCGGTAGCGTACGCGCCAAGCTTTGCATCTCAGCCAGTAGATAGCCGAGGTGCTCTGAGTGCAGACCCAGTTTTCCTTCTGTCACATAGCCACCCACGGCAGGTCGCTGGAGCGTGGCTTCCGATAGTGCCTCATCAATGATGCGATCCCAATCACTGCGGAGCGTTGCGACATCAACGCCGATGCCGACATCGACCGCTGCGCTTTCCATCGGGCTGTGAGTCCAGAATTCTTGTGTATAGGGGAACAGATGATCGAGCGCCGCTTGCATGCGTTGGTGCGATTCATCGGTGCCATCGCCCAGCTTTACTAACCAATCTCGGCTATGCTGAAGGTGATAGCGCACTTCTTTGACGGATTTTTCGGCGATCGCGGCCAAGGTGGTATCGCTTGATTTTTTTAGCGCTTGCCAGAGCAGCGCCATCAGCGTGCTGTATAAAAAATTACGGACTATCGTGGTCGCAAAATCCAGCTCGCCTTGTGCATAGCCGACGAGCGGACCGTGATGCGGCAACTCAAGCAGGGTGTAATTCCGAAACTCGGCACCATCACGCAGATAAGCCAGCGTATCCTCCGTTGCATCGCCACCTTGTAGCTGCGCTGCGTATTGGTATAGCAGCCGCGCTTGACCAATCAGGTCGAGCGTGATGTTCGACATGGCAATGTCTTCTTCCAGAATCGGACCATGGCCGGTCCACTCTGCATTACGCTGGCCGAGCACCAACGCGTTATCGGCGAGGTGTAGCGTGTAGTCGAGGCTGACGTGCATTACATGTGGCCGACATCACCGGGGATGTCGTAAAAGGTAGGGTGGCGATAGATTTTGTCGGCGGCCGGATCAAACAGCTCGCCTTTATCATCCGGGCTGCTGGCAACAATATCTACGGAACGTACCACCCAGATACTCACGCCTTCCTGCCGACGGGTGTACACATCACGCGCCATGTGCAGCGCTTGTGAAGCATCGGCTGCGTGCAAGCTGCCACAGTGCTTGTGTTCCAGCCCCTGTTTCGAGCGCACGAAGACTTCCCATAGTGGCCACTCTTTCAGTGTGCTACTCATGCAGCTTCCTTCGCTTCACGTGCGGCCCGCTTACGCGCATGCGCCACTGCAGCATCGCGTACCCATTGTCCGTCACGATCTGCTTTGACACGAGTAGCAAGCCGTTCTTTGTTGCAGGGGCCATCCCCATTCACGGTGCGCCAGAACTCATCCCAATCAATTGGGCCATAGTCATAATGCCCGCGCGCTTCATTCCACTTCAGATCAGGGTCGGGCAGGGTAACGCCAAGTATCTGCGCTTGTGGCACGGTGGCATCTACGAATTTCTGGCGTAGGTCATCATTCGAGAAACGCTTGATGCCGTAGCGCATGCCAATTGCACTGTTCGGACTATCTGCATCGGGTGGACCAAACATCGCCAGACACTTCCACCACCAACGATTCACCGCATCCTGCACCATGGCACGCTGCTCTTCTGTGCCTCGCATCATCACGAGCAGTGATTCATAGCCTTGGCGTTGATGAAACGACTCTTCTTTGCAGACGCGGATCATGGCGCGCGCATAAGGACCATAGGAGCAACGACACAGCGGTATCTGGTTCATGATCGCCGCACCATCTACCAGCCAGCCGATGACACCTACATCCGCCCAGTTGAGGGTAGGGTAGTTGAAGATCGAGCTATATTTGGCGCGACCGGTATGGAGGTCGTCGAGCATTTTGTCGCGCGATACGCCCAGTGTTTCAGCGGCCGAGTACAAATACAAACCATGGCC
>CAZLJL010000240.1:0-2898 GCA_964559785.1 uncultured Bifidobacterium sp. | reverse complement strand
ACTTTCCAGGCTGTCGCTCATTCCGACTTCTCGCTGGTGTCTTATTGTCAGAATCAAAATCGTGTCGCTGTTCCGCTCGTAGCTATACAGCGCCACATAGCCAGATTTTCCCCTTGAAATAATCAGCTCACGCAAAGCATCGTCAACTAACCGGCCAATCAGTGGATGCCGCTCAAGCAGCATGATGGCTTCTTCAATAAGGTCAATAGTTGCTAAAGCAGCAGTCGGACTTGAATCTATTAGAAAATCTGTCACCCTCAGCAAATCGTCGACTGCTTGTTGCGCGTAAACGATCTTTACCAAGATTTGAGTTTGAGTGAGTTGTTCTGCATGCCATTGATTCGATTACGCATGTGCTGGTGAACATCCTTAGCGGCATATGCCTTACCTGTTTTGATGGCTTGGTTCCTGGCCGCATTTCCCTGCGAGATAAAGGCGCGCCGAAGTTCGGCGTTATGCGTTGCTTGCCTAATTGCTTCGACCATAAACGCATGCGGGCTAATGCCTAGTCCAGCAGCTGCCTCCGCAGCTTGCTCTTTAAGATCATCCGGTAACTTGAGTGATGTCGTTGCCATGCCGTCCTCAACTGCAGCTTTTGAAGGTATTACCTCGGTAACACCGAATTTAACCAATTACCGTGAATGCGTCAATGCCAGACAAGCGCTCGACACGCGCACGACTAGTTGCACCTATTCAAACTTCAGACATGGTCGCCACGAACGCAAAAAATGAGCCCACCTCGGCTGCCTCGATAACCCGTTATCTCAGCGGCGCCGGAATTGCGCTTTGGGCGCTAGTGATGGCACTTGAACCCGATGTCGGATTAAGTGCCCCTTGGCCTTACATGGCTCTGTTCTGGGCATTGCAAATCGGAATCGGACTGGCAGTGTTGCAGGTCACGCTCTACCTTCTAAGTCAAGTCGATAAGGCAGCCCATTGGCCTCTTTGGACATTGATCTTGGGCAGCGGAGTGCTTGGCTCTGGCTTGCTAGCTCCGCTTTACTGGCTAATCGGCGAAGGACTGATGGTGCAGACCTTAGGGTTTGACGCAACAGATATCGATGATCTTGACGCCCAAATGACGTTTGGTCTCTCGGCCGTAATACACGAGTTCGGTGATATTGTTGGGCCAGTAACCGCAGCGTGGATCTTGGTCTCGTGGCCACGCCTTCAAGGTCTGCTCCCACCTTTGGTGAAGCGACATGTACTGGTCGATGGTGAATCCATCAACAACACATCAGTTGAGGGTGATCCAATCCACCTCCCCGCGTGGCGCGACGCAATTCCCTACGAGCTTGGCAACGACCTTATCGCAGTCAAATCCGAGCTGCAGTACCTTCGAGTATTCACCACCCAAGGCTCTGCACTGGTTCTTGGCGCCTTGCGCGAAGTTGAAGATGGCGAGGGTGTAGCAGGGATGAGGGTGCACCGCTCTTGGTGGGTACATATCAACCATGTTCGCAGAATCAGAGAGCACGACGGCTCTGTCATCTGCGAGTTAAGCGATGGGCGGCAAGTACCCGTTAGCCGTCGCCGGAAGTCAGATGTGATTTCATCCTTCGACAACTCTCCGCGTACTGATAAGGGTGTTGGTGAGCAAACTACGCCGCCCAACGGTGATGATCAGAACATCCGTCTAAGTCCCAAGCGCACCGATAAAGGATTATAGTCAGGGTGAGACAGACGCCCAGTCGCTCCCTCCTCAGCAGATAATTCGACACTACCTAGCCGCAAGTATCGTGCGTCTGCTACCAGCCGCCAGGTGCTATCAATAGGAATCTCAACACCTCCGATCAACTGCACGCCTACCTTCCCTCGGTCGGACCAAGCTCGCTCAACGCCGGCAGAGTTGATATCGAAATCGATCTCTTGGACCCAACCGATGCCAGCACCTGCATAGGGCACCCATCCACCAGCTTGTCCTACAAAGCGTCGCAATCCATTCACAAACAAGATGTTGGAGGCGAAATCGCCTTCCGTCGCAAGTGCAGCGCCACCACCATTCAATGACTTCAGGTTGTGGCGACGCCAGTTCCATTCGAATTCAGCTGCCCAGCCATTGCCGTACCGGTAGCCGATATCGCCGCCCAAACCTAACCCGGAACCGAAGTTAGCTCTCAAGCCAGATCCAAGTCCGGCATTGCCTATTTCATCAAATGTGGAAGAGCCGAGACGACTGGCTTCTACGTAGGCAGACGCATAAAAGCCCCTTGGTTCAGTTTGAGCAAGTAAGGGGGTAGATAAAGCGACGAGACAACCAAGCAGGACTGAGGTGAAATTGTTAAAAAAACGTTTCATTAGCAAACTCCTTGGTGAAGAAAACTAGCGGACACGGCTTCGTGGAAGGCCTGGATAAAATTCGCAAACAAGCTCTCAAGTTACTGAATCTCAAGCGTGCTTGATATGATTTTTGAATTAGCGGGCACAGGAATGAACTAGCGGCAATCAAGTTCACGGAACCTGTAATAAATTTTTGTAAGTACCGACAGCCTACTAACCTCTTACTGAAGAACCGTAATTCAAGGCACGGCTATGGAAAGCAGCAAATGACAGGCCTAGGCGGCCTTCAAGGGGGTGTCATGAGTGCCGAATGGCATTGGCTATCTAACTCACGAAATACGGGGTACGAGCGTCGCAGATAGATGAGTTACGTGGGTCTGTTTTGCCGACTGATGAGCCAAACTACCGGCAGCAACTTCCTAGCGAGGCCAGTCAGGTGGCTTCAACTTAAACCAACTGGCCTTCACGAATTACGCGGCGATGAAGGATCGTGCAATTTAGGCCAATACCCGCTGCAGCCGGGTTCAGTTGACACCCGCAGAGACGGTATATATCATGAGATATACCATCCATTTCGGGGAGGCGCCATGTACCAAACTGCCAAGATATTCACCACTG
>CAZLJL010000239.1:0-2906 GCA_964559785.1 uncultured Bifidobacterium sp. | reverse complement strand
TACCCAGCGAGCTGTACAACGCCGGTATCTGATCAAATGGTGATCCGCACAGATTCTGAGTCCTTGACGCGCTTGCGCAAAGGTATGCTGTCGCTATATCTCAGCGATTTTCCTGCTGAGGATATACCGGATGGCTGGAGTGAGTTTCATCGTACCTTGGAACAGGTAGGGGTGAATGACCATCCTTACTCGCCCATCAAGAATCATTTACAGGCTCCGATCGATGACTCAAATCCTTACTTTTTATTTGATCCTGCTAAATGTATTGTCTGTAATCGATGTGTGCGTGCCTGTGAAGAAATTCAAGGCACATTTGCATTGACAATCGAGGGCAGAGGCTTTGATTCCAAGGTGGTCGCTGGTCAGAATCAAAGCTTTTTTGAATCCAATTGTGTGAGCTGCGGTGCCTGCGTCCAAACCTGTCCGACCCAGGCCTTAGTCGAGAAAAGTCTGTTCCCAGAGGGGTATCAACGTGGTTAATCCAATCAAACCCGACCAGAGTGTTGTTACCACCTGCGCCTATTGCGGCGTAGGCTGTGGCTTCAAAGCGGAGACTTATCAGGGCCGCGTGGTGCGAATGATTCCGTGGAAGGAAAGTAAGGCAAACCATGGCCACAGCTGTATCAAGGGACGCTTCGCCTTTGATTATTACCAGCACCCCGATCGCGTGCGCACACCGCTGAT
The DNA here is from genome assembly GCA_964559785.1 of uncultured Bifidobacterium sp. GTDB lineage: Bacteria > Pseudomonadota > Gammaproteobacteria > Burkholderiales > Burkholderiaceae_D > Pernthalerella. The sequence continues at coordinate 2,222 of CAZLJL010000239.1, read as the reverse complement.
TCGCGAGGATATTAACCAGCCATGGCGCGAAGTCAGCTGGGATGAGGCGATTGGATTTGCCGCGAAGAGAATGCGCGGAATTCAGCAGCGTCACGGCGTTCGCTCGATTGGTGCCATCTCTAGTTCGCGTTGTACGAATGAAGAAATTTTCTTAGTGCAGAAGCTCGCACGTGCTGTCTTCGGTAACAACAACATCGATAACTGTGCCCGTATTTGTCATTCGCCCACGCAGTTTGGTTTATCCGCGACCGTAGGTTGGGGTGCCGCCAGTCAGAACTTTGATTCCATCATGCAGGCGGATGTCATTATGGTGGTCGGTGCCAATCCGACAGAAGGTCATCCGGTATTTGGCTCTCAGCTCAAGCGCCGAGTTCGGCAGGGTGCAAAGTTGATCGTGATTGATCCAAGGCGCACTGAAACCGTCCGATCGCCGCATGTTGAGGCGACTGTGCATTTGGGACTACGCCCGGGTACCAATGTAGCGGTGCTGAACAGTATTTCACACGTCATCGTGCGTGAGAAGTTGTATAACGAGGCCTTTATCCGGGCCCGCTGCGAGTGGCATGAATTTGAAAACTGGTGTGATCTGGTGGGTAGTGATCGCTATGCACCAGAGCTCATTGGCCCGGAGGCGGGTATTGAACCGGGAGATATTCGGCAAGCGGCGCGAATTTATGCTGCTGGGCCCAGCAGTGCGATTTACTACGGCCTAGGCGTCACCGAGCACTCGCAGGGTTCAACCGGCGTCATGTGCCTGGGCAATCTCTCGCTTGCCTGCGGCATGCTCGGTCGCGAAGGTGTCGGTGTGAATCCGCTGCGTGGGCAGGGCAACGTGCAAGGGGGTAGTTGTCTCGGTAGCTGGCCCCACGTGTTTAGTGGCTATCGTTTTGTCACGGATGACGAGGTGCGCGGCGATTTTGAGAGCGACTGGGGGGTAAAACTTGATCCTGAACCAGGACTCAGATTGCCGAATATGTTTGACGCGGCCTTGAGTGGGCATTTTCGCGGTATGTACATCATGGGCGAAGACCCGGTGCAGAGCGACCCCAATCAGTCGCACATCATCGAGGCCATGCGCTCGATGGAATGCGTGGTCATTCAAGATCTATTCCTCAACGAAACCTCGCGCTACGCCCATGTATTTTTGCCGGGTAGTTCGTCCCTTGAAAAAGAGGGTACGTTTACCAGTGCAGAGAGAAGAGTGAATCGCGTACGTAAAGTCGTCGAACCAATCGCTGGGCTTCAAGACTGGGAAATCGTTGTCAAACTGATGAATGCGATGGGCTACGCCTGCCATTATGATCATGCTGGTCAGATTCTGGATGAGATCGCACGTTTGTCTCCGGCTTATCGCGGCATTAGTTTCGAACTGATTGACCAGATTGGTTCAGTTCAGTGGCCCTGTGATGAGAATGCACCCCAGGGTACCGAGATTTTGCATCGAGAGCGTTTTCCGCGAGCGAATGGGCGCGGCACTTTTATGCTGACCGAGTACGTCCCCACGCGAGAGCGGAAAAACGATACCTACCCGCTACTGCTGACAACAGGGCGTATCTTGAGTCAATACAATGTCGGCACGCAGACGCGCCGCACAGCCAACTCTCGGTGGCATGCAGAGGATGTGCTCGAGATCAGTGCTGAAGATGCAAACAGCCGTGGGATACGACACGGTGACAAAGTATGGTTATCCAGCAGGTACGGGGCAACCCAGTTGACCGCGCATATTTCCGAGCGCGTTAACACCGGCTTGGTTTACACCACATTCCATCACGTAGAGACCCGTGTCAATGTCGTCACCTCAGATCTTTCAGACTGGGCCACCAATTGTCCTGAATACAAAGTGACTGCTGTCGAGGTCTCGCTGCAAAAGCCGGCGAGGGTACTTAACCGACATGAGGCGGAGGCGTTGGTATGACCGCACCAAACGCTATTCCAGGCGAAGTTCGCAATGACGATCCGGTACTCGATATCGAACGGATTATCTTGATGGCCAATCAGATTGGCGATTTTTTCGCACCCTATCCACCAGAACGACGCGCCGAGGGTATACGCAATCACTTACGAACCTACTGGGACCCTCGGATGCGCGAAGCCTTGCTAGGTTATGTCGATCAGGGCGGCGAACAACTCGCCGCGCATGTTATCGAGGGCGCGCGCCTGTTACGCTCAACCAAGCCGCGCAAGGGTTATTACGGGCCGCCGGTACCGGAGCAGTAGGTGTT
>CAZLJL010000238.1:0-2909 GCA_964559785.1 uncultured Bifidobacterium sp. | reverse complement strand
CCTTCTTGCTGTCGGACTTGGCCGGTGGCATCACGGGCGAGATCACCTATGTCGACGGCGGGTTTTCGCAGGTGGTACCGGGGATGGAAGAGTAGGTCTCAGCTTTTTGCTTCAAGCGGAGGCTTAGATGAAGGTTGCTGGCGAGACGCCGAATCTTTCAGCCAGTGCGCGCACCTGCCGTAAATTCAGTTCTCTGCGTCCGCCCAGTATCTCCGACACCACGCCCTGCGAGCCGATCTCGGGCAGATCGGCTTGGCGAAGTCCGTGCTGCGCCATCAGAAAGCTCAGCGCATCGAGCCCGGTGGCCTTGGGCAAGGATGAGTGTAAGCCTTCGTAGTCCTCGATCAAATCCCCCACAATCTCGACCAGCTCCAGCGCCGGGTGGTTCGGGTCTGAACCCGCTTCCTGTAACAAGCCTTCCAGCAAATCACTCATTTGCTGATAATGCTTTTCATCCCGGATGGGCGCAATGTCGGTTGCTCGGCGAAACTGCTCCCACGCCGGGAGCAAGGGCTTGACGTCTATTCTCGCTCTCATGATTTCCAGTCTCCCTTGTCGTACTCAGCGTGCGTCATGACCGCTTTGACGTAAATGATTTGCCGCTCAAAGTTCAGATAAGCCACCAAGCGATACTTATTGCCCCCGATGTTGAATACTGCCAAATCGCCAACCTTATCGACGGCATTGAATACTTTCTTCAATCCCGACCAATTGTCAAAACGGTTAGTCTCGATCACCCTGCGCCACCCTTGCAGCGGGCCGAGAGCCTGCGGATGGATATCTGCAAATTCGCGCAGTGCCCGATAACTGATTAGCCTCACAAGCGGACAATATCTCATTTTGAGATAGATTGGGCGGGTTGTGGCATTTTTGCAGCGCAAAAGCCGCGCATGCTGTATGCTTCGCGTCGCGCTGCAACAAACAGCGCGTGGTTGCACCGCAGCCCCTTACGAGCAGCATTACCTGAAGCCCTCCCGCCTCCTGGTGCCAATCTACAGAGCACCAATGTGGCGTACCGAAAATCTGGTCACATCGATCTTTGGTACTCCGCTTAACGGCGCAAAGCTTTTGTGCCGTATCTCTTCTGGCAAGTTTTTCTCTGAAGCCGCATTGGTTTCGCGTTGAACTGTTGTTGTCGCTGGTATCACCGGTCCGCGTTGCTTTTGCAATGTCTCTGCCCGCTTCGCGCGCAGCGACACTCTTTTGAGAGAAATTCATGACGTTTGAAACACTTGGGCTGCATCCGCAGATCCTGCAAGCATTAACTGACGCTGGCTACACAATACCCACACCGGTACAGCAGGAAGCCGTTCCTGCGGCGATCGCCGGGCGCGATTTAATGGTGTCTTCGCAAACCGGCTCCGGCAAAACCGCTGCCTTCATGCTGCCAGCACTGAACAAGTTCGCCAACGAGCCGGTTGAGGCACGCGCTGGCAAAACCCCGAACCAGAACGCACAAGCAGCGCGCTCGCGTGGTGAGCGTCCGCGCTTCATGCCAGCGCAGCCAAGAATGCTGGTGCTGACCCCGACCCGCGAACTCGCGCTTCAAGTAACGACCGCCACTGACAAATACGGTATCCACATGCGGCGCGTAAAAGCTGCATCGATTCTCGGTGGCATGCCTTACCCGAAACAGATGCAGCTACTGGCGCGCAACCCAGAGATTCTGGTCGCGACACCAGGTCGCCTGATCGACCATATGGAGTCGGGCAAAATTGATTTCTCCAAGCTAGAGATTCTGGTACTCGACGAAGCCGATCGCATGCTCGATATGGGTTTTGTCGAAGATATCGAGTTGATCGTCAGCCGTACGCCTGCGACACGACAAACACTGCTGTTCTCGGCAACCTTGGATGGCATGGTCGGCAATATCGCGCGTCGTATCACCACCGACCCGCTGCGTATCCAGATTGCTGGCGCATCCGCTCGCCATGAAAACATCGAGCAACGGGTACATTTCGTGGATGATTTGTTGCACAAGAATCGTCTGCTTGATCATCTGCTGCGTGACACCGCGATTGAACAAGCCGTGGTTTTCACAGCAACCAAGCGCGACGCTGACAGCATTGCCGACCGCCTGAACATCGCGGGCTTCGCTGCCGCCGCACTGCATGGCGATATGCATCAGGGTGCGCGCAATCGCACGCTGGACGCATTGCGTCGTGGTCAGCTACGCGTGCTAGTGGCAACCGATGTCGCTGCGCGTGGTATCGATGTGCCGGGGATCACCCATGTGTTCAACTACGACTTGCCAAAGTTTGCGGAAGACTACGTGCACCGTATTGGTCGCACCGGTCGCGCCGGACGCAACGGCATGGCGATTTCTCTGGTCAACCATGCCGAGGGTGTGCATGTGAAACGTATCGAACGCTTAACCAAGCAAACGATACCGGTCGATGTTATCGAAGGCTACGAGCCGAAGAAAACCGCGTCTGCGGCGCGCCCACGTCCAGGCTGGAAGCCAGGCGATGGCCGTGGCAAGCCGGGCAAACCTGGTCAGCGTACCTTCGCCAAACCGGGCGCCCCCCGCAAAGAGGGTGGACATCGTGGGCAGCGTGACGGACGCAGTGCCGAAGGCCGCCGCGGCTAAGCCTCAATGCGTCTAGAGAAGGCTCCTGCGGGAGCCTTTTTTATGCAATAAGATAATCCGATCAATCTATATCTCGCAGGGAGTAGCCAATGAGTGGCTCAGGTTCACAGCCAATTCGCTTGACCTCGTTCTCGCACGGCGGTGGCTGTGGCTGCAAGATCGCACCTGGCGTGCTATCGGATATTTTGAAGCAGTCACGCGGCTTTCCAGTACCACCACAGCTACTGGTCGGCATAGAAACCGCTGACGATGCAGCGGTCTATCGCCTGAATGATGAGCAGGCGCTGATTGCTACCACTGACTTCTTCATGCCGATCGT
>CAZLJL010000237.1:0-2911 GCA_964559785.1 uncultured Bifidobacterium sp. | reverse complement strand
GACGCCATCAAGATCGGAATCGTTGGCAGCGCGGCGAATGCCAAAGTAATTGCCGCAGTGATCGCCCTGCTACGCGTAACCAATGCGGATTTGCCCGTCGTGCTCGACCCGGTACTCGCCAGTGGCCACGGCGATATGCTGAGCAAAGACGATGCTGTGCAAGCGCTGGCGCCGTTGCACAAATTGACGACACTCATCACGCCGAATTTGCCCGAGGCCCGAGCATTGTGCGGCGTGGAAGAGATCGACATTCAGGCCGGCATCCTGCTGCGACATACGCCGCATGTGCTGATTAAGGGCGGTCATGGCGAAGGCGACGTGATCGTCAATCGTTGGTTCAGTGCGGGCGGCCAACGCGACTGGACATGGCCGCGCCTTCGTGGCGAATTCCATGGTTCCGGTTGCACGCTGGCCTCGGCGATTGCGGCGCGCCTGGCGCTGCAAGTCCCGATGGGGGCAACGTTGGACACCGCTCAGCATTACACCCAGCGCACCCTGGCCAGCGCTTTCAGCATCGCGCCGGGGCAGCAGATACCCGACCGCGTGAAGGAGATGTCATGAAAGGCTTGTACCTCGTTACTCCCGACTGGGATGACACTGACAAACTTGTCGCCGCTACTGAGCAGGCGATCGCCGGTGGCGCGAGCTTACTGCAGTACCGACACAAGACCGCCAGTGCCGAACTGCGCACCGAGCAAGCGGCAGCACTATTGACCTTATGCCGACGATTAAACGTACCGTTGATCATTAATGATCACCTCGATTTATGCGAGCGTATCGATGCCGATGGCATACATGTTGGTGGCACCGACGCCTCAGTCGCTGAGGTGCGCGCGAAAATAGGTAAAGCGAAAATTGTCGGCGCCTCTTGCTATGGTGATTTGCAATTAGCACGGGATGCATCAGCAGCGGGCGCAAGCTATGTTGCCTTCGGCGGCTTCTATCCGTCACGCGTGAAGAAATACGAAGTCACGACATCCCCCGACATCATCACACGTGCGTTATCCGACATCGATTTACCCTTGTGTGTGATTGGCGGCATGACACCGCAGAACGCTCGTTCGCTCATCGAACTCGGTGCGCACGCCGTAGCAGCGATTAGTAGTGTCTATGCCGCGACTGATCATCGATCTGCAGCGGCAGAATTTGCTTCGATGTTTCGATAGCCGAATAAAAATACTTCCTACCGACTATCGCTAAATGTCAGGCGCTTAGTCTACAAATTATTCGGTTCAAGCTCGCACTGGAACCGCGATGTTTATTCCTTCCGACCTGTACAGGTCATCCTGGCGAAGGCCGGGATCCAGTGCTTAGTTAAATCTGACAAAGCTTCCAATCCCCTTTGGAACCTGTATTTGTCATTCGCTACTCAGAGGCGCGGTAAAAATCAGTCGCTGGTTCTGACGCTAGCACCATTGCAGCAGATTTTTACTTGTAATAGCCCCCCAGCCTTATTCAATACCAAGCCTTGTATTTTTACTCGATCATCTCAAACACGAATGAGACGCATCGTCTGCCGGCTTGATATTATTTATATCGACAAGGAGTTTTTGATGCTACCTACTTCACCGGTGCCTTTGACGCGCACGACAGAGCCCATCTATAACTCGGGCAATCCTTATGTCTTACTGAGTCCGAGTGGCAATGCCAAGAATATCCGAACGATCTATGAAGTCATTCGTGGAGAGAAAAACAGTCGCGTGCTACACGCTGACTATACGGTGAGCGGAAAACCATGGGTTGGCTTTGCCGGCAAGGGGCAGAAATACGACGCCGATCCCGTAGCCGTTGCCAATATAAGAAAACAACGACAAGAATTTGTAGAGATTCTGCTGCGAACGACAGAGACAGTCGAAAAAAAATTCAAATATCTGACACAAGAGCAGCGCGATGCGAATCGTGCCTTGAAAGTTTTTGCCATCACTACGCCGCTTGATCGAGACATCAAAGTCGGTGATATCAAACCGTATCTCAAGGTATTGAATCGCGCCTACGCTGATTCAACGACTAAAGCTTGGCAAGAAAAAGAGGTTGAGCATTACCAGGATCACTCGGATGCGCAGAAAATCAAGCGACAACGCGCAAAGCAGTTTTTGACTATGGAATCCTCGACCCGGCTAATGTTGGTCAATGCGCTGATGCGACCGGAAGACCGGAGTCCGGAGCAAGCAATATCCGGTATCAAGGCGATGGAGGATTTTCTGCGTAACTTTCTGAATCCAAAAGAAAGCTACCGCGAGATGGTTCGGAAGGTTGCCGGTAATGCTGAGTTGCAGTTTTTCTGTCACCGCTGGTTGAGCGCGCACCCCCTCAGCGGGAAAAAGGGAACGATTTATCAGGCAGACGCCAAGTTTGCGCCTTACCCATGGTCCCGCCTGCTAGACACTTTGTGCCGACTCATTATCAAAGAAACCCGCCGACAAACCGTCATTGTTTCAGATGATGATGCACTCAGTCGAAAGACAGGTCTTGTTTTCAGGCGCTCGTCATTGGCAAATCTACAGCATGTCAAACCTGATATTCCGGCATGTGGAAAGATCGACCTGGGCCTGTTCCCATTCATGCGGCAAGAGGCAGTGTCGCAAGTCAAGAGTGATCGCGCTAATGACTTAGCAACCATTCCTGAGCAAAGATTAAAACCGGCAGTAACGTCAGAAGCTAATTCAAATGCAAGTTCAAACGCTAAAGCAGATGTCAAAGCAGAGGTAAAAGCAGATGTCAAAGCAGAGCTTGGGGCAGATATCGAGGTCGAAGCTAAGTTGTACCCTACGTCACCCGACAAGTCGCTACTGAGATCAGAGTCCAAGTCAGAGCTGCTGCCAAACGAGCATCAGGAATCAGCAACCGACGAAAAATTCGATCAAAAGACCTTAAGCGACTGACTAGCATTGCGCATCACGAATGACGGCGT
>CAZLJL010000236.1:0-2915 GCA_964559785.1 uncultured Bifidobacterium sp. | reverse complement strand
GAAGTACCTGATGAAGCATTGACCCGTGCAGCGCAGCTATGTATGAACCTCGGTACTGATGGACTGCGTGGTGAATTGGCCCTGGTGCGTGCCGCGCGTGCGCTGGCAGCTTTTGAGGGTGATCTTGAAGTAGGTGACGCGCATCTGCGCCGCATGGCTGCGCCCGCGTTACGTCATCGCTTACGCCGCAATCCGCTCGACGAGTCCGGTAGCGGTACCCGCGTTCATCGTGCGGTCGATGAAGTGTTCACGCAGCCTGCCTGATGCTGGCGCCACGCGACCGCGAGCCTGACCCATCGGGAAGAGCATGGGAACTCGCGGTGCGGGTTGCAGTTCTGTTTTCGATAGATCCATCAGGTTTAGGCGGCGTGCGCGTACGTGCCCACGCGGGCCCGGTGCGCGACGCCTGGTTAGCGATGCTGAAAATGCTGATGGGCGATCGCCCTTGGGTACGTGTACCGCAATCAATCACGGATGAACGTCTGCTCGGTGGACTGGATTTGCCGGCGACGTTGTCGACCGGTCGTCCGGTGTCGCAATCTGGTTTATTGGCGAATGTCGACGGCGGTGTGTTGGTTCTCAGTATGGCCGAGCGTGTGTCGCGCTCGACCGCAGCGAGAATCACGCAGGCGATGGATAACGCACAGGTCGTGGTCGAGCGTGACGGCATTCGTGAGCAAACGAGCACCCAGTTCGGCGTAGTGGCATTGGATGAGGCAACGCCCGATGATGACGGCGTACCTGAAGCCTTGTGCGATCGTCTCGCCTTTGATATCGACCTGCGTGCTGTGTCGCCACGCATGATCGACGTGGCAATGGCCTCAGCAAGCGAGATCGTTGCCGCGCGCGATCGACTCGAAAAAACAGACATACCCGAGCAGATGATCGATGCTTTATGCTCGGTCGCGCTCGCTCTCGGTGTCAGTTCCTTGCGTGCGTGTTCGCTGGCGCTCTCTGCTGCGCGTGCGAGTGCGGCGTTTGATGCGAATGATTGCTGCAGTGAAGATGATGCGCAGATTGCAGCGGCGCTTGTGCTGGCGCCACGCGCCACGCAGTTGCCGCACGATGAAGACGACATGCAGGATGAGCCTGAGCCAACCGAGGCACAGCAACCACCGGCTGAGCATGATTCGCCGAGTCCGCTTTCGCAGCAGCAGGCGATGGAAGACCGTGTACTTGATGCGGCACAGGCAGCAATACCACCCAACATCTTGGCAGCACTGATCTCTGGCATCAAACCCATGCTGAGTAAGGGTAAATCCGGCGTACTAAATAACGCGGGTGCGCATGGCAGGCCGATAGGTTCGCGCCGCGCTAACAACCCACGGGGGCAGCGCCTGCATTTGGTCGATACCTTACGCGCTGCGGCACCATGGCAGCGATTACGGCGTGCACTGAATGGTTCGGCAGAATCGAAGGCCAGAGTGCTAGTGCGCGCAGAAGATTTTCATATCACTCGTATTCGTCAGCGTAGCGCGACGACGACCGTATTCGTGGTTGATGCTTCCGGCTCCTCTGCCATGCACAGACTGGCCGAGGTCAAGGGCGCCATCGAGATGCTGCTTGCAGAGTGCTATGTACGACGCGATCAGGTTGCACTCGTAGCGTTTCGAGGTCGATCGGCAGAGTTGCTGCTGCCGCCGACTCGGTCACTGACAGCGGCGCGTCGGCGACTCTCCGGTTTGCCGGGCGGAGGTGGTACCCCGCTCGCGAGTGCCTTGGAAGTCACAGCCTCACTGGTTGACTCACTCGCTCGACGCGGACAATCACCGTTAGTGGTATTGCTCACGGATGGCAAAGCCAATGTCGCACGCGACGGTAGCGGTGGCCGAGAGCGTGCGCAGGAAGATGCGATGCAATCAGCGCGGCAACTGGCGCAGGCGCAGGTACCCGTGTTATTGATTGATACCTCACCCAAGCCGCAGCAGGAGGCGGCAACATTAGCGCAGGCCATGCGCGCACGTTATTTACCGTTACCACATGCCGGTTCAGCGCAGCTGGCACAAACCGTTCGCCTTGCCACAGGCAGCGAGTCACGCGCCTCTGGGTGATTGATTGGATTGGCAGGTCGATGGGCTCGACTGGCCCAACCGCGCACATAGTCGCTTCATCAGCGCTGCAGGACTCCTGTGGCACGTACAGGATTTCTCAAGTACGCGTCGTGATGCGCCACTCGTATTGCTTCTACACGGCACAGCATCGGCCACCCACTCATGGCGAGAGGTTGCACCCATGTTGGCGCAACATTGCCGCGTCATCGCGATAGACCTTCCTGGTCATGCGTTTAGCGAGATGCCGATGCCCGCTTCAGGTCAATCACTATCCGGCATGGCGCGGCGGGTTGCAGGGCTGATGCAGCAGATGCAGTTATCGCCCGCCTTGGTGGTTGGTCACTCAGCCGGTGCAGCAGTGGCTGCGCGCATGGTGCTGGATGGCAGTATCAGTCCCGCTGCTTTGGTCAGCTTGAACGGTGCCTTTATTCGGTTTGGGGGAATGGCCGGCGCAATTTTTTCGCCACTGGCGCGCTTGATGGCCACCGGCTCATTAACCGCAAAATTTTTTGCTTGGCAGGCGAGTGATCCCATCGTCATTCAACGACTGATGCGGAGCACGGGCTCGGTGATCGACCCCATTGGTATGCGTTTGTACCAGCGCTTGATGCAGAGTCCAGGCCATGTGCGCTCGGCATTGGCGATGATGGCGCATTGGGATCTCGACACGCTTGAGCGAGAGTTACCCACGCTGTCGTTGCCGGTATGGCTGGTCGCCGCTGAAAACGATTTAACCGTACCACCGCAACAGGCGGCGTTGGTCGCCAAGCGTTTGCCACAAGCGAAGCGAGTGTTGTGGCCGATGCTCGGGCATCTGGCGCATGAAGAAAGCCCACGCCAATGTGTGGACTTGTTGGTTGAGGT
>CAZLJL010000235.1:0-2920 GCA_964559785.1 uncultured Bifidobacterium sp. | reverse complement strand
CCTTGCTGGCCTTGGATGCCGAGTTGGAACTGGCGTCATTGCAGGGCACCAGGCGCATGAGCTTGCAACAGTTTTTACTCGGTAGTCGCAAAACCGCGCGTCGCCCGGATGAGCTGGTGACCGCAATATTGATTCCTCAGCGATCAGGAGCGCGCGCCTCGTTTTTGAAGCTGGGGCATCGCCGTTATCTGGTGATATCTATCGTGATGGTCTCGGCGGTCATCGAACTTGATCAGGGAATCATCCACCACGCAGCAGTTGCGGTGGGCGCGTGCTCTGCAGTCGCGCGTCGTCTGCACGCGCTTGAACAGAAATTGATAGGTCATCCTGCACATAGTGCCGCGAGTGAGCTGGTCAGCGGCGCTGATGTAGCAGAACTGTCACCGATTGATGATGTCCGTGGTACGGCGGAATATCGCAGCGAAGTCGCACTGACGCTAGTGCGCAGAGCCATTGCTGAGGCAATGTATGAATAAGCCGATCGATGTCCAAGTCGGGCAGGTCTTGCGCATGTCAGTCAATGGCAAGCGCGTTGATATTCATAGTCCGGCCCGACGCTTGTCCGATACGCTGCGCGACGAGCTCGGTCTGACAGGCACCAAGATTGGTTGTAATGCGGGTGATTGCGGCGCGTGCACCGTTCTGCTGGATGGCGAGCAGGTCTGTGCCTGCCTTACCGCGACCGGTCAGTGCGCCGGGCGTGAAGTGACCACAGTCGAAGGACTAGCACCGGCGGGACAGCTCAACGCACTACAACGCTCGTTCATGGCACACGGTGCAGCGCAGTGCGGTATTTGCACGCCGGGTATGTTGATGGCGGCGACTGATGTACTACAACGTCATCCACAGCCCACCGAACAGCAAGTACTCGATGGTCTTGGTGGTGTGCTGTGTCGATGTACTGGTTACCGAAAAATTGTGGAAGCAGTGCTGGCAGTATCAGACCCTGTGATGCAGTCTGTTATTGCGAACCCCAATGAAGCACTGCGCACGCTACAGCCCGCTACTGGAAGTGCTGTCGGCGCGCGCGTCGCGCGTATGGATTCAGTACCGAAGCTCACCGGCGCTGCACGCTTTGGTGCGGATCAATTTCCGACCGATTGTTTATGGATGCGCACCGTACGCTCACCCCACCAGCGTGCGAGGTTTCAGATCGCGAATCTTGAGGAATTTCGAAAGTGCTATCCGCAAGTCGTGGCGGTGCTAACTGCTGATGATGTTCCGGAAAACAGTTTTGCCGTCTTCCCGCAACCGAAAGATCAACCGGTACTCGCGAAAGACTTTGTGCGCATGCGCGGTGAGGCGGTGATGTTAATCATCGGCGAGCAGCATGCGGTACAAGCGATTCCCGAATCTGACTTGCCGATTCAATGGGAGCCGCTACCTGCGATGGAGACACCCGAGCAGGCTTTGGGTAATTCCGAGCAAACGCTGCATGAGTTTGCCAAAGACAATGTACTGTGCCGTGGCCGTGTGGTGAAGGGTGATATTGAGCGGGCGATGAGCGAGGCGGCTTATGTCGCCGAAGATACCTATCGAACCAGTTATGTCGAGCACGCTTACATCGAACCCGAGGCGGGCTATGCTGAGGTGTTTGTTGAGAATGGTCGAGAGCGTCTGCGGATTTTTGCCTGCACCCAGACGCCGGTGATGGATAAAGAAGAAGTTGCGCGTGTTCTGCGTCTGCCGAATGATGCGGTTCATATTGTGCCTTCGGACATCGGTGGTGGCTTTGGCGGCAAGCTGGATGTCTCTTTGCAGCCGCTGCTGGCAGTCGCTGCTTGGACCCTGAAGCGTGCAGTACGCACTATCTACACGCGCAGCGAGTCAATGGTGTCTACGACCAAGCGACATCCATCAGAGATTCACGCGCGCTACGCCTGCGATGCAGAAGGTAAGTTAACCGCCTTGGATTTTCATGGTGACTTCAACACGGGCGCGTATGCCAGTTGGGGGAGTACCGTGGCCAACCGCGTACCGGTTCATTCCACCGGTCCCTACTTTGTGCCGCACCTGCGTGCGTTAACGCGTGCGGTCTATACCAACAATGCAGTGGCGGGTGCCTTTCGTGGGTTTGGTGTGCCACAGGCGCATATCGTGACTGAGGCACTGATCGATGAATTGGCAGCAAAAACCGGTACTGATCGGCTCAGCTTTCGACTGAAAAATGCGATTCAAGCGGGTCAGCCAACAGCAACCGGGCAAATACTCGCTGCCAGTGTAGGCATGCGAGCGTGTCTTGAGGCGCTGCAGCCCGCTTGGCATGAAGCGCAAGCGGCAGCCGATCACTTCAATCAACACAACACATCTACCCTGCGGCGTGGTGTTGGTGTTGCTTGTATGTGGTACGGCATCGGTAACACGGTTATCGCCAATCCCTCGACCATGACGGGTGCCTTGCGAGCCAATGGGCGGCTGTTTTTATATAACGGTGCGCAGGAAATCGGCCAAGGTACGGCGACCGTCATGCCACAGATATTTGCCGACGCTGTTGGCTTGCCTCTGTCGTTGGTGGATCAGGTCATGGGTGACACGGACCTCACGGAAGATGCCGGCAAATCATCCGCGTCACGTCAAACTTTCGTCTCTGGTAACGCTGCGAAATTCGCGGGTGAAGATGTGCGCCGCCAGCTACTGCAACTACTTCAACTCAGCGAGCCGGCTAGTTTGAGTTTGCAGGGTACGCAGCTGATTGGCAAACAGGGCGAGCTCACTCGCACGATCGATTTGCAAACGCTGCCAGCTGACCCAAGAGGTGATGTTGCTGTTGGTCGCGGATACTTTAACCCGCCCACGGTACCGCTTGATGCCGATGGTCAGGGTATCCCCTATGCCACCTATGGCTTCGCCGCACAGTTTGCCGAGATTGAAGTAGATACCCAACTCGGCACGATTCGTGTGTTGCATATTCATGCTGCAC
>CAZLJL010000234.1:0-2936 GCA_964559785.1 uncultured Bifidobacterium sp. | reverse complement strand
AAGAGGTTAACGAGTCGCTGATCGTCGAATTGTATTCGCGCTAATTTCTCCCGCTGCCCACCTCCGGGTGGGCAGTTTCCGATATGCCATCAGCCTTATCGGCGTAACGAGCCGAGGGTATTGAAAGGACATTCATGCAAACCAATCTGTTGAAGCCGCGCATTATCGAAGTCGAGCACATCGCTCCTGGCCATGCCAAAGTTGTGATGGAGCCTTTCGAGCGTGGCTATGGTCACACCCTCGGCAATGCGCTGCGCCGCGTGCTGTTGTCTTCCATGGTGGGCTATGCGCCGACCGAAGTAACGATTGCGGGTGTGGTACACGAATACTCATCCATCGACGGCGTTCAAGAAGACGTGGTCGATATCCTGCTGAATCTGAAGGGTGTGGTGTTCAAGCTGCAAAGCCGTGATGAAGTCACGCTGACGTTGAAAAAAGAGGGCGAAGGCCCAGTCTTGGCATCCGACATCGACTTGCCGCATGACGTCGAGTTGATCAACCCTGACCATGTCATCGCGCACCTGACCGCCGGTGGCAAGATCGACATGCAGGTGAAGGTCGAGAAGGGCCGTGGTTACGTCCCGGGTAACGTCCGCCGCTTGGCTGAAGATACCAACAAGACGATTGGTCGCATCATTCTCGATGCCTCCTACTCGCCAGTACGTCGCGTCTCATATACCGTTGACTCGGCCCGTGTCGAGCAGCGTACCGACCTCGACAAACTGGTGATGAATATCGAAACCAACGGCGTCATCTCGCCCGAAGAAGCGATTCGTCAATCTGCACGTGTGTTGGTTGATCAGCTGAATGTATTTGCGGCACTCGAAGGCACTGAAGCAGCGGCAGAAGCGCCTTCACGTGCACCAACCGTTGATCCTATTTTGTTGCGTCCGGTGGATGATCTTGAACTCACGGTTCGCTCTGCTAACTGTCTCAAAGCCGAGAACATTTACTACATCGGTGATCTGATCCAGCGTAGCGAAAATGAATTGTTGAAAACCCCCAACTTGGGTCGTAAGTCGCTCAACGAGATCAAAGAAGTATTGGCCTCGCGCGGCTTGACCTTGGGAATGAAGCTGGAGAACTGGCCGCCAGCAGGTCTCGATAAGTAAGCTGCGGTCACTATTTGAACTTTACCGGCCCGCGCCAAGCTCGCAAGAGCTGGCGATAGAAGAGCTGGATTAATACTTAAAAAAGGAAATTACTATGCGTCATCGTCACGGACTACGCAAATTGAACCGCACCTCGTCGCATCGCCTCGCGATGTTGCGCAACATGACGGTCTCTTTGCTCAAGCATGAAGCTATCAAGACCACAGTCCCAAAGGCAAAAGAACTTCGCCGAGTGGTCGAGCCCATCATCACGCTTGGCAAGGTCGATACCTTGGCCAATAAGCGTCTGGCGTTTTCACGTTTGCGTGATCGCGACATCGTGGTCAAGCTATTCGCTGAAATCGGGCCACGCTACAAGGCGCGTAACGGCGGCTATCTGCGTATCTTGAAAATGGGATTCCGCCAGGGCGACAATGCGCCGATGGCTTTCGTTGAACTGGTTGATCGCCCAGACAACAGCGAAGCAGTCGCTGCAGAATAAATCTGCGACAAGCAGTTGTGCTGTCCCAAGCCAGGCCAAGCGCCTGGCTTTGTTTTTAAAGCGCGCCAGCGCTTGAAACTACTTTCGCTGATACTTGGCTTGTTGAGCCTTTCACATTGCACGTGCGTGGCAAGCTGTGTGCGACACCACCGTCAAAATCTTATTGGCCGCCTCTAGCCGATGCGTGCAGATTTATATGCGACTCTAACTATGCCTATCCTGACGGTTGAACACCTGCGTAAGTCCTACGGCGAAGGTACAGATCGACAACCTGTGATTGATGATTTGTCGTTCGCCCTTGAGCGCGGCGAGTGCTATGGCTTGTTGGGGCCAAACGGTGCTGGCAAGACCACTACCTTACGTCTGTGTCTTGGCTTGACTGCGCCCGATAGCGGGCAGATCACCCTGGTCGGCCACGCCGTACCGCGAGACGCGCGCCGCGCCCGACTGAAGATCGGTGTCGTACCCCAGATGGACAGCCTTGACCCCGACTTTACGGTCGAAGAAAACCTGTTGGTGTACGGACGCTATTTCGGCATGCAGCCCTCGCAAATTCATGCGCGTCTTGATTGGTTGCTTGATTTCTCGAACCTTGCCAATAAGCGTCATGCGCGTATGGGTGAGTTATCGGGTGGTATGAAGCGGCGCTTAACGCTAGCGCGCGCGTTGGTGAACGACCCTGACCTGATTTTCATGGATGAACCGACGACTGGTCTCGATCCGCAAGCACGTCACATGATCTGGGAGCGTTTGAAAGCCTTGCTTGCAAGTGGCAAAACCATTTTATTGACTACCCATTTCATGGATGAGGCCGAGCGTTTGTGTAACCGGCTCGCAGTGATTGATCACGGACGTCTGATTGCTGAGGGCGAGCCACGTCAGTTGATCGCTCAGCACATCGAGTCCCAAGTGATCGAGGTCTACGGGGATCAGGCAGCGCGTTGGGCGGAGCAAGCCCGCACCATGGCAGAGCGTGTTGAGATCAGTGGTGATACGGTTTTTTGTTACACCCAACACCCGGAACCACTCCTGCAAAGTTTGTCGCATGCTTCTGGCTTACGTTATTTGCACCGACCTGCGAATTTGGAAGACCTTTTCCTTAAGCTGACCGGCCGTGAGATGAGGGATTGAGATGAGCGCACTCCACTATCGTTTACCCGGACTTAGCCTGCGGTTCGTACCCGTCTGGCGTCGAAACCTGCTGGTGTGGCGAAAGCTCGCCGTCGCGAGTGTGATCGGTAATATCGCCGAGCCGATGATCACCTTGCTGGCATTTGGCTATGGTCTTGGCAGTTTGCTGCAGCACATCGAAGGCGTTCCTTATATTGAGTACCTCGCCAGTG
>CAZLJL010000233.1:0-2951 GCA_964559785.1 uncultured Bifidobacterium sp. | reverse complement strand
CCCAGGCAACCCGCTAGTTGCACGTTGCCGGTGGTGCTGCGACAGAAAATCGACCAGTCCAAGCTCACGCCTTAAACTCCTCTTCTACTCAGTTCGCGGGTTGGTCGGAGTGCTTACGCAGGTTATCGCGTAATGCTTCACTCATCGGTAGGTTCAGGCTACGTCCTCGCGGCGGTATTGGTGACAGAAACCACTTGGCGTAAATCTGCTCAAACTCACCCGAGCGCATCAAGTCGATGATGACGTCATCGATTACCCGTTTGAACGCCGGATCATCCTTTCGCAGCATGCAGGCATAGGGCTCCACCTGCGGTGGCGTGCCCACCACCTGCCATTGAGCCGGTTGTTTGGCATTCAAGATCTGACCGTAGAGCAGGATATCGTCCATCGCAAATGCAACCGCCCGACCTGCATCGACGAGCAAAAATGAATCCACATGATCTTTGCCGGGCAGCAGCTGCATGTTCATGCCGCGCTCAAGATCCAACTTGCGCAGCAGCTTCATCGTGGTGGTCCCGGTAGTTACCGCAACACGCTTACCTGCAAGATCATCAAACCCATGGATACCCGCGTCCTTCTTCACCAAAAGTTTTGGGCCGGTATAAAAATAATTAATCGCAAAGGCAACGGTTTTGGCGCGCGCGGCGGTGTTACTGGTGGAGCCACACTCCAGATCGACTGTGCCATTCGCGATCAGCGGTATGCGGTTCTGCGAGGTGAGTGCCTGCCAGTTCACCTCGAGATCATTGCGGCCAGTCACCCGCTTCAATGCAGGAATCACATGCGTGTAGATATCCACGCCAAAGCCGATCGGCTGACGCGGTCCGGCAAGATAGCTGAACGGTACCGATGACTCTCGATAGCCGAACGTGACACGCCCGCTGCTGGTGATTTTTTGAAGGGTATCGGCCAATACAAGACCGGAACTACCCATCAGGATCAGTGCGAGCGCGAGAAGACGGCCTAGTGACATGCTTAATCGCCCAATGCAATGCCCTCGCGCCGCGGATCAGCCCCGCCAAACAAACCTTCAGGCTTGATCATGATCGCGTGCACACCACTGGGCGAAGGCGCGATAGTGACGCGATGACCATTTTGGCGCAAGGCCTGTTGTAGTCTTTCCAAGTCGCTGCCCTGCTCTAACTCAGTATCGCGATTACGACTTCCCATGTTAGGCAGCGCGATCGCTTGCTGAATATCCAGCTGCCAATCGAGTACACCGATCAAGGTCTTGGCAACATACAAAATAATCGACGTGCCGCCCGGTGATCCAATTAGCAGATAGGGCTTGTCATCTTTCAGAACGATTAGTGGCGTCATCGCGCTGCGTGGCCGCTTACGCGGCTCTACCCGGTTGGCGACAGGACGGCCCGCTGCATCCGTCGGCATCATTGAAAAATCGGTCAGCTGATTATTCAATAAAAAACCGCGCACAAAAATCTTGCTACCAAATTCAGATTCAATGGTGCTGGTCATGCTGACGGCATTGCCTTGTGCATCAATGGCGACCAGATGCGTTGTAGAAGGCTGATCGATCGCCTTACCATCGCCACGCTGTTTAAACATGCCGACCGGGTCACCCGCTTGCGCCACACCCATCGATTGCCGCCCATCGATCAGTGCGCCACGCCAGGCTAGATACTGACTATCCAACATCGCAGCGACCGGCACGCGTACGAAATCTGGATCCGCCACATAGCGCTCGCGATCGGCAAATGCCAACCGCCCTGCTTCGGCGAAGTAATGCACTGACTCGCGCGAGGCAGGCGGCATCGTGCTCATGTCATGCTGCCGCAACATCCCGAGCATCTGCATGACTGCGATCGGTCCGGATGACGGCGGTCCCATGCCGCACAGCCGGTACTGCTGATAAGTACTGCATACCGGCTCACGCTCGATCGCTCGGTATACGGCAAGATCCTCCAAACTGAGCGTACCCGGACGGGCGTGCGCACTGACCGCTTGCACCATGTCACGCGCGATATCACCGCGATAAAAAACCCCCACCCCCTCGGTCGCGATACGACGCAAGACGTCGGCAAGCGCGGGGTTTTTCAGCACATGACCGACTGCAGCAGGCTGGCCCTGCGGGTAGAAATAATCACGCGCAGCGATCTGCATGGCGAGATGACGATTGCCTTTGATTTGTGCATGCAAGCGCGGTGATACCGCAAAGCCTTGCTCCGCCAGCGAGATCGCCGGTTGCAGCAGTCTTGCCCAAGGCAAGCGACCATGCCGCTGATGCGCCAGCTCCATCGCGCGCAATACACCGGGCACACCCACCGCGAGTCCGCTATTGACCGCATCCATAAAGCCCAAGGGCTTACCCTCCACCATGAACAGTTGCGGTGTGGCGGCCCCCGGCGCGGTCTCTCGTCCGTCGATGGTCGTTACCCGGCGCCGCTTGGCGTCATAGTTCACGATAAAGGCACCGCCACCCAGCCCGGACGATTGTGGCTCGACCAGCGCCAACACCATCTGCATGGTGATCGCCGCATCCAGTGCGCTGCCACCTTCGCGCAGCACCTGACGACCGGCTTCGCTAGCGAGGGGATTTGCCGACGACACCATCCACTTGCGCGCCTGTACCAGTGATTTTTGGGTAGCGGCGGTGGCCGCCTCGGGTGCCGCATCCGGTGCCGCCGCAAAAGCCGACATGCCTGAAAAGAGGATCAGAAACAAAGCGGCGCACGAAATAAGTGATGGCATCAGGGCTTTATCAGGGGTGAACGCGAAGTATGCCAAGGGAAACCGCCTTCCAAAACGTTCCGCAGAGCAATAGTTCCGGTATTATCTTGCATAAAAGAGCACAGCAAGCGGCTGCTTTCACTTGATTTTACGTAGCTGCTGCCGATTCTCTATGCTAACCACCACGGGTATCAAACATGGCTGAACCAGCCGATAACAAGCCAGCAGAAGGCGCGCCAGCGGAAGCGGTACCGTTAGAACCG
>CAZLJL010000232.1:0-2962 GCA_964559785.1 uncultured Bifidobacterium sp. | reverse complement strand
GCGTGGTGTTGGAGAACTCGAGGGTGACGTAGCCTTCCCACTCTGGCTCGAAAGGTGTCACATTGACGATGATGCCGCAGCGCGCGTACGTTGATTTGCCGAGGCAGATGGTGAGTACATTACGCGGAATACGAAAGTACTCAATGGTACGCGCCAGCGCGAATGAATTAGGCGGGATGATGCACACATCACTTTTCAGATCAACGAAGGAGTTTTCATCGAAATTCTTCGGATCGACGATGGTGCTATTAATATTGGTGAAGATCTTGAATTCATTCGCACAGCGTATATCGTAACCATAGGATGATGTGCCGTAAGACACAATACGCTGCCCGTTTGCTTCACGTATCTGTCCTGGCTCGAACGGTTCGATCATGCCGTGCTCTGCGGCCATGCGGCGGATCCACTTGTCGGATTTGATACTCATGTGATTCTGCTCTTTAGGTTAGTGCCGTGATTTTACGCGAATTCAAACTACTGACTCGGCGCCATAGCCTGCCGCAGAATGTGCCAGCTTACCGCTGCAGGGTCTCCCATACTTTCTGCAAGCGCTTGACGGATACGGGCATGGGCGTGCGCAACTCTTGTGCGAACAGCGAGACCCTTAACTCTTCCAATAGCCAACGGTACTCGTCCATCTTGGCATCGCGCTGACCGGCTTTCTGCGCACGTTGCCACGGTGCTGCTGCCTGCTGCCAGTCCGCCAACAGCCGCGTATCGCGCGCAGGATCGCTGCGGAGTTTGTCGATACGCACCTGTATCGCCTTCAGATAACGCGGGAAATGAGCTAACTGTGCGTGATCGGTATCGATGACAAATCGCTTATGCACCAACATCTGCAGTTGCGCGCTGATATCTGCATAAGCGGCTGCATGCGTCTTGATGCCCTGCAGCTTCTTTGGCAGGCCGTGATACTCCGCCAGGATCTGGCCGACGAGTCGAGCTATTTCATTGACCAACAGATTCAATCGCGACTTGCCCTCATCCCGTCGGGTAGTGAACTGTGCCTGATTCAGCGGCAATGGCGCTTGCAGACAAGCACGTGCGAGACCGGCATGAATCATTTGGTCGCGTAATTCTTCTTGGGTGCCCAGTCCCACGAACTGCATGCCCATCTGCTGCAGACCGGGCACATTCTTCTCAAGGTACTTCAGCTGCTCTTTGAGTTGAATAGCGAATAGACGACGCAAGCCTTTCAGGTGAATACTGGCCGCCTCGGCTGGATCATCAAATACTTCGATGTCGCAATGAGTACCCTTATCGACCAGCGCGGGAAATCCAATCAGCTTCTGGCGCCCCTGCGGAATTTCAAGCAACTCCGGTAGCTCACCGAATGACCAGGTACTAAGGTTGTGATAACCAGAGGCAGAGGCCGGTAAAGCGGTGGCCGTACGACCCGGTGTGGTGGAGGGTACTGGTACCGCACCCGCTACGGCTGACTCATCGGCTGATGAGCTGGCTTCCACCTCTACGACCGGACTCACCTGCTCCACCATTTTTTGAAACTGCTCGCGCGCTTGGGAACCATACTCTGCCTGCAGCGTTGCAAGATTTCGTCCCATGTCGAGCTGCCGGCCGTGTTCATCAACCAGCTTGAAATTCATGAAGTGATGCGCAGGCAATGTCTCGAGCTTGAAATCTGCAACTCGGGTTATGGTCCCGGTGTGCTCACGCACATCCGCTATCAAGGAATCCAGCAGCGAACCTTGGGCAAATTTTTTCGCAGCATGAATACGGTCGCAAAAACCCGCTGCATACTCGGGAAGCGGTACACAATGCCGGCGCAGTTTTTGTGGCAGGGACTTCAGCAGGAGATGGACTTTTTCTTTCAGCATCCCCGGCACTAGCCATTCACAGCGCGCTGCCGATACCTGGTTCAATGCATAAAGGGGCGCCGCCAGTGTTACCCCGTCTCGAACCGAGCCCGGCTCGAAGTGATAGGTCAGCGCCATCTCAACGCCAGCATGGCGCATCAACTTGGGAAACAGATCGGTGGTGATGCCGGCTGCTTCGTGTCGCATCAGATCATCACGCGAAAGATGCAGCAGCTTTGGGTTGCCTGTGCTCGCTTTTTTCAACCACTGCTCAAAACCGACCGCAGTACAGATATCTTGCGGAATCAACTTATCGTAAAACGCAGCAATCAATGTCTCATCGACTAGAACATCCTGCCGCCGCGATTTATGCTCGAGATTTTCTATTTCGCGAATTAATCGCTGGTTATGTGCCAGGAAAGGGGCGCGCGTTTCAAAGTCGCCATCAACCAGCGCACTTCGAATAAAAATCTCGCGTGCTTCTTCAGGATTAATCTTGCCGTAATCAGTACGGCGCTGGCTGTACACCACCAAGCCGTAGAGCGTGGCGCGCTCATAAGCCGAAACCTGCCCGCTGCGCTTCTCCCAGCGCGGATCGCCCCAAGATTTTTTCAGTAAATGTGCTCCAACACGCTCCAGCCACTGTGGCTGTATCTGCGCCAGCGTGCGTGCGAACAAGCGCGAGGTCTCTACCAACTCGGCCGCCATGATCCAGCGACCAGCTTTCTTACCGAGCGAGGAACCCGGCCAGAGATGAAACTTGATGCCGCGCGCGCCCAAATAATGCGGCTCGTCTTCCTGCTTGAAGCCGATATTGCCGAGCAAACCCGTCAGCAAGGCGAGGTGAAGTTGCTCATAGGTCGCCGGTGACTCGTTAATACGCCAGCCCTGCTCCCGAACTAGCGTGAATAGCTGTGCATGCACATCACGCCACTCGCGTAGCCTGAGCTGCGAAACAAAGTTAGCGCGGCAATGCTCTTGTAGCTGACGATTTGATTTTTTATGTGCGATTGCATCTTCGAACCAGCTCCATAACTTAAGGTAAGTCAGGAACTCGGACTTTTCATCTTCAAATTTTTTATGCGCACTATCTGCTGCGCCCTGCGCCTCTTGCGGACGATCGCGGGCATCTTGCACTGATAATGCCG
>CAZLJL010000231.1:0-2973 GCA_964559785.1 uncultured Bifidobacterium sp. | reverse complement strand
TGAGTCTGGCGATCTCTGCCTCCGTATCTGCTGATCGCGGACTCGATTCAAGCGACGCTAGCCGCTTTTTGGCCGAGGCAAGAAAGCGATCGGTCTCGTTATCTGTTGTGCTGTCAGGCGCCTCATCCGGCAGACCGACTAGCGCGGTGAGTGATGCCTGATTACAGACCGTATTGCTGACATCATGTCCGTTGATCATGGTGCCGATAACCGGGTCGTTACCGGGCTTCAGTAGGGAAAGTTCGCTCACTCCCCAGTTGAACGGCAGTATTTTGGCTTTGACCTGTTGTCCGTTGATGATCAGACCACCAGCCTCTATTTCCTGCTGTAGATCCTTGTAAGCTTGTACCTGAATCTCCAGCATGGCTTTTTCATCCAATGAGCTGTTGCCGCTGCTAATTGAGGCAATGAAGTGACGCAGATGATCGGGTGTGAGCAGAGAAATCGAGCCAAATAGTAAAGGCTCTCTTCTAGCAATCTGCGAACCCAGAATCGGGCTCCGGGCAATTTCCATGATGATGGCTTCGCGAGCACGATTCAGCGCGCCTTGTTGTACTAGTAGTCGCATCAGCACAGCATCTTTGAATACGTATTCAGCTAACACTGGCGCAAATTGTGGATTGCTGAGTAAATCATCGACCGAGACCGGCGAGATACTTGGCTCGCTCGATGCCAAGCCTTCTGTATTAAGTCCCTCCAGCAGTGTGTTTTCTTGGTCAATACGTTGTTGCAGCCTGTCTCTGAATGCTTGGCGAATACTGTTTGGTATGTCGGTAGATGTAGGGGATTCGGACGCGGTGTCCGTGCTCGAGCCAGGGCCAGAATTCGGGTATCTGATGGTTTCTATCGTTGCCGACCGACTATCCGGACCGAGCAGTTGAAGTATCTGCTTGCCTGCTGCATCTGGCGGCATAGATCTCAACTCATCCGGTAATCCAAATGGCGCATTGACCCCATGCCGTGTGGCGCCGAATAGTAGCTTGCCATCTGCACGCAATTCATCATGCGTCGCCATTACCGCATGGGTGGCTTCAGCGACATCATGCGAATTAAATCCCCCGCGTACAGAATTGCTCTGCGAATCGTCATGGATGTAGCCTTTGACATTTTCTGAATTCAATACTGCGTTACCTTGCCCATGTCTTACGCGCTCAGGATTTGCCAATACATGGCTAGCGGGGGTAGCGACCGATTCCAATCGCTGAAGCGTCAATCCAGCCTTAGTCTGAATGGGTACTACGATCTCACTTCGAATGACATCCCAAGATTGCCGATCCAAGACTTCACGGTTAGCGATCCGGTGCTTTGTTGTCGCATCATCGATACCCTGTTTCTTGAGCAGCGCGCGCATCAGCATCGGTTCGCTGAAGCCATCAAGCTCAAGAGGGTGGGAATCCACTTGTTGATCTGGACGATCAGCAGCTGCAAGTATTCTGTAAACAGCTTTCTCGACACGGACTGCCTGCTTCGCCGCATCGACAGGATGTAGTAACCGGCGTGCACCTGAGATTTCCTTCTCTCCGAGTAGTTTGACTAAGCTGATATCGTCGGGCGCCAACTTCAGATCCTCAAGTGCTGAGCAACGAGTTTCAAGGTGTGTGATCAATTGCCTGTGCTTCGCTGGGTTGTCTGCTTTTAGTACATTGATTGCAGCCTTGATCTCGCATTGCCGAGCATGGCAGATGCTTTCGATACTATCTGGTGATCGATAGTCGTCGTAGAGATCCAAACTAAGTTGCACATGACGCTCGATTTGTTGTGCCCAGCTGATAAATTCAGTTACTTGCGACGCCTGCTCTGGCGTCATCTTTTCCAGTGCTTCTTGCATGACGGTTTTGGGTGCTTGGCCTTCCTTCGGCGTCAAGAGAGTGGATAAGCATCCCCGGAGTTCAGCGTGACGAGATCGTAAAACTGTCTGATTACTCTGGCTTAGGCCAGGTATCGATGGGTGTTTATGAAAATCTTGCTGAATCGACTGCGTCTGCACCAGAGTTCCGCTGAGACATTGTAGAAATACGGTCATTTCACCATCGATGTTTTGTTGGCCAAGAGTCCCGGCGATGCTTCCAACGATCCCCCAGTCCTTTGTTTTCGGCGTTTCCAGCGAATCTTTGTTTGCCTGACGCAATGTGGTGCGTAATTCCGAGCTTAATTGCCAAGATAGTTGCCGTAGTGTGGATTGAATGGCATTAAATTGAGTACTACGCTCACCACCACTCAGTTTTTTTGATTTGGGTGTCGTGAGCGGAATTTTCTGATGAAGGGTATTCATGGCTTCCCGCATCCGGTCTTGCCGCTGGTCGCTGAGTGTCGTTGGATCGACTTCATCTCGATTGATCAAACAAATGCTCGCGTCGAGCAGTGCATTGCACTGCAGCTTGATCTCCGCCGCCTCCTGGGGCGGAAGTGACCGCATACGTTGATCAATGTCTTTCAGGACCTTGTCGGCAGCAGCGGACAGTGCGCTCGAGCGATTACTGAGTTCACGTGGTGGTGGGACATGAGGCGCCGGAGTTGATTCGTGTTTGCCGACTGAGGTGTGTATCGCCGTAGCGGTCGTGGTAAGCGAAACTGATGAGATAGACATCGTAGGTGGCCGTCATTGGTAGTAATGACAACCACTGTAGGACTTGGCGCGAGCATGCTGATTGCTGGCGATGTACTAGCGGCATACTAGTCATGATTCAATCGGTGGTATCGCGAGGTTCAGTTTTAAGCGCGATGAGGGGCTCAATGATGGCTTCGGGTGATTTTTTCTTTGTATAGTGCGGTGGTGACAAAGGCATTATCGTAGAAACAAGCACGGCGCAGTCAGGTGCTTGGGAAACCGACCTGTGCGTCCTAAGCGGGCCTCGCGATTTCGCGACCTCGCGAGAAAATACACTGCACCGATTCCAATCGATGCAGCGTGAACACACTTCGGTTTGATGGCTCGAGCAGTTCTCGCCGAATCACAAAGACCGTGCCGAGGTG
>CAZLJL010000230.1:0-2986 GCA_964559785.1 uncultured Bifidobacterium sp. | reverse complement strand
CGCTGGTGGTGTAGCTTGCGTCGAGATCTTCAGCTTTTTTGTTGAAGCCATTGTCAGCCACTGGCTTGGCAAACAAATCTTTGAAGGTGTCTTTGACATGACCGATTTCGATACGGTCTTGCGGACGCTTGGGACCGGCCAGTGACGGCGCGACTTTGGACAGGTCGAGGCTGAGTTCTTTGCTGTAATCGATCTGCCCTTTTTTCGGGATACCGAAAAGGTTTTGGGCTTTGAAGTAGGCCTCGAAAGCATCGATTTCGGCTTTGGTGCGGCCGGTGCCATGGAAGTAATCAATCGTGGCTGCATCGACCGGGAAAAAGCCCATGGTGGCACCGTACTCCGGCGCCATGTTGGCAATGGTCGCGCGATCGGTGAGCGAGAGTGAGGCGGTGCCTTCACCAAAAAACTCAACAAACTTGCCAACGACTTTTTCCTTGCGCAGCATCTCGGTGATGGTGAGCACCAGATCGGTTGCAGTCACGCCTTCGCGCAGCACGCCCGTCAGGTTGACGCCGACCACATCTGGCGTGAGGAAGTAGACAGGCTGACCGAGCATGCCTGCCTCAGCCTCGATACCACCAACGCCCCAACCAACCACACCGATGCCGTTAATCATTGTGGTGTGTGAATCCGTGCCGACCAGGGTGTCGGGATAGTAGACGCCGTTTTTATGGTGGACGCCGCGCGCCAGGTATTCCAAGTTCACCTGATGAACAATACCAAAGCCCGGTGGAACAACGCCAAAGGTGTCGAACGCCTGCATGCCCCACTTCATGAACTGGTAGCGCTCGTTATTGCGCTGAAATTCCAGTTTCATGTTCAGATCGAGTGCATTTTTTTCGCGGAAGTGATCGATCTGCACCGAGTGATCCACGACCAAATCTACGGGTACCAACGGCTCAATATTCTTTGGGTTCTTACCCATCTTCGATGCAACGCCGCGCATTGCCGCCAAATCGGCCAGCAACGGTACACCGGTGAAATCCTGTAGTACGACGCGCGCAACAACAAACGGGATCTCGTCGGTACGATCTGCTTTGGGTTTCCAGTTCGCCAGCTGGCGTACATGGGCCTCGGTGACTTTGTTGCCGTCGCAGTTGCGCAGCACGGATTCGAGCACGATACGAATCGACACCGGGAGACGATCGATATTCACGCCGAGCGCTTTTTGCAGCGCCGGGAGTGAGTGGAATTTACCTTTATGGGAGCCGGAAATTGTGAACTCTTTGAGCGTATCCAGCGGATGGTGCGACATGTGTTCTCCTCTTTTTCGAAAAGGCTGAAAGCCTGTCAAAGTTAATCCTTGGCGGACCGCAGGCAGCTGACACTACGCTGCCGCGA
This sequence comes from uncultured Bifidobacterium sp., assembly GCA_964559785.1. GTDB lineage: Bacteria > Pseudomonadota > Gammaproteobacteria > Burkholderiales > Burkholderiaceae_D > Pernthalerella. Next base: position 1,645 of record CAZLJL010000230.1, on the reverse strand, counting down.
GTCGCGCTCAGCGAACGGCTCGGCCGCTCGCAATCTTGCAGTCGCTGACGATGGGTTCACCCTTGCTGCCATCGAGCAGCATGGATTTGCTCGGGATGCTGATCCAGATTAAGCGGCTGGCGGGATCCTCGAAACGCTGCACCCCGGTGGTCGTGCCAACGCGTTGCATACGGTAGGTTTTGCCACGCCAGATTAGGTCAATCACGTTATCGCTGACCACATCGCCACCCACAAAAACGGGTTGTGCGCGTTCGCACATCAAGTCAGCGGTGGATGAATGGGCCTGCCCAACCCAAAACAAGCAAAGCAACAGCACCAACGAAAAACGGTTCGGCATACAACCTCCTGCAGAGTGGGTTGAATCTGAACTGGCGCCGCATTCTGTTACAGCTGCGCCTTGCCCTATGTTTACCGAACCGGATTAGGACTCGGCAAACCCCTGTTACAACGCATCTTTTACCGCATGGTACCGGCTTGCGGCCGGGAATGACAAAGTAGGGCGGGTTGGTGCTGTGCTCTCCGTGCGTTCAAGGCAGCAGGTGTTTCACGCCATCGCGCTCTTCTTGTAGCTCCTTCAGTGTCAGCGCGATGCGTTCCTGTGAGAAGGCATCGATTTCAAGTCCTTGAACAATCTGGTATTCGCCATTGCTGGTGGTCACCGGGAAGCCGAACATGGTGTCTTTCGGGATGCCATACGAGCCATCGGACGGAATGCCCATGGTGGTCCATTTGCCGTGGGTGCCTAGGACCCAGTCACGTACGTGGTCAATTGCTGCATTGGCTGCGGATGCAGCAGAAGACAAGCCTCGCGCCTCGATGATCGCAGCGCCGCGTTTGCCGACGGTTGGCAAGAAAACATCTTTGTTCCATGCGTCGTCATTGATCATCTGCTTTACAGAGTGACCGTCGATGGTCGCAAAGCGATAGTCGGCGTACATGGTGGGCGAGTGATTACCCCAGACGCAGAGCTTCTCGATCGATGCAACGGGCTTGCCAGTTTTGGTCGCAATCTGCGAAAGCGCGCGGTTATGATCAAGGCGCAGCATGGCAGTAAAGTTTTTAGCGGGTAGGCTGGGTGCCGACTTCATCGCGATGAAGGCATTTGTATTGGCTGGATTGCCAACCACCAGCACCTTGACATTGCGAGATGCCACCGCATCCAGCGCCTTGCCTTGCACCGTGAAAATCTGTGCATTCGCTTCGAGCAAATCCTTGCGTTCCATGCCCGGGCCACGAGGACGTGCACCGACCAGCAGCGCAACATCTGCGTCCTTGAAAGCGGTCATCGGGTCGGCGTGCGCAGTCATGCCGGCGAGCAGCGGGAAGGCGCAGTCATCGACTTCCATCATCACGCCCTTCAGCGCTTTCTGTGCCTTTTCGTCGGGGATCTCGAGCAACTGCAGAATGACGGGCTGGTCCTTGCCCAGCATGTCGCCATTGGCGATGCGGAACAGCAGGGAATAGCCGATTTGACCCGCGGCGCCAGTGACGGCAACTCGCATGGGAGTTTTTGACATGGTAGATCTCCGGTCTGGTGGATTAAGCGAAAGAGCTGCGCGGGCCTAAGGTACAGCACCCGAAAACTTGGTCGCGAGTTTAGGGGCGCAATATGATGCTGTCAATCTACCTCTTATATCTTATATAA
>CAZLJL010000229.1:0-2992 GCA_964559785.1 uncultured Bifidobacterium sp. | reverse complement strand
TCCAGGGGTTTCCTGGTCTGGTTTTTCGACATACTGTCCCGGATGATGGCGTCACTTGCGGCGAACTAAAAACCGTGTCGCATTCAAGACTGCAAACTTTGCGTACTTACGGTGTTGCCAGTGCCAACCGACGCGTCCAGCCCATTATTATACCTGCGCAGCTTGTACTGATTGCGCGCAAATTTTTTCTACGTGTTTCACAAAACGCTGCGGGCTTTCTCGGCCGGGTGCCGAGCTTATGGACGATGATTACATTGGATGAAGAAAGCCGGGTCTGTGATCCCGGCTTGTGTGGGTGTGCAGACTACTGATGGACGCTGGCGGCGGCTGCAGATTTGGCGCGCCGACCCGCTGCCTTGGCACGAGAGCTTGAGGGTGGTAGCCGTCGCAAGGTGCGTAGTGCATCGATATCCTTGATGCCGATGGAGCGCTGATCCACGCTGATTAAACCGATCTCGTTGAAGGCGGATAGGGTGCGACTCACTGTCTCGAGCGTTAGCCCCAGATAGCTGCCGATTTCGTGCCGAGTCATGCGCAGATTGAAAAGCTTGCTGGAGTAGCCCATTTCGGCAAATCTTTCTGACAGCGACACCAGAAAGCGTGCGACCCTGGCTTCGGCAGACAAGGCGCCCATCATGCTGACCATGGCCTGCTCGCGCACTAACTCTCTGCTCATGACGTTATACATCGAGTGCTCAAACTCGATATGGCTACGACCGAGTTGCGTGAATTTCTTGAAAGGCAACAGAATCAGGTCGCAGTTCGATAGAGCAACAGCTTCCGACATATAGCGTTTGGTATGGATACCATCGACACCAAACATGTCACCCTTCATCGGGAAGCTCAATACTTGCTCATTACCGAATTCGTCGATCAGTACGGTCTTGAGAAAACCCGAGTGCACAATAAACAGCGTATCGAAAGGCTGCCCAATCGTATGAATCCGCTGGCCTGCTTTGAACTGTACATGCTGAAAAAGAAACTCTTCATCATCGAAATTACTGGTGGCAGGAATACGTAATAGCTCGCAGACTTCATTCAGGTTGGACCAGAGCTTTCCCTGCCGATGCCAAGTCCCATCGCCTCCTGAGGCGACGCTCGGGTTTTGATGGGGATTGGCAGATAAATCAGAGTGTTGAATAAGTGTCATGCTCATCTCCTATTTTGTTTGACCCTCTGAATTCACTCGTAACTGCTGATTTTTATTTCTTTGCGGATGTTTCGTCTCTCATTTCTTTATGCAGCAAGTATTGGGGCATGTTTTGTTTGACGCTATCGGGACAAACTGAATACGGCAAGCGCTCGAACCGAAAATCTGTAAGGTCTTTCCTAATACCGTGACAATCCTATTTAGTCGTGTTTAATTGATCCGCCTCAAGGCTTGAATTTCTCTAGTAAACCTTGCGCCATTGCGTACTGCACCAACTCGGCCAAGGAGGGCGTGCCAAGTTTATGAAGAATGTGAGCTTTATGAGTGCTGATAGTTTTTACAGAGAGATGCAGAGCCTCTGCAATATCTGTCACTGACTTGCCAGTGACCAGCATGTTGAAAACCTCAAACTCTCTGTTGGTCAGCGATTTGTGCGGAAGATCGTGTCGGTTAGGCATGGCATCCATGGCGAGTTGTTCGGCAACTTCCATGCTGATATACGGCCGACCGGAATGAACTTTTCGAATCGCAACTAAAAGATCCGTTCCTGCACTCTCTTTGGTGATGTACCCGTGCGCGCCCAGTCGAATCGCGCGCGCGGCATACTGGTCTTCATCGTGCATTGTCAGGACCAGTATGGCGATATTGGGGGCTTCTTCCTTGATTTGTTTGATCAGGTCCATGCCGCTACGGCCGGGCATCGATAGGTCCATCAGCAGAACATCGAATCCACCCTTGCGAACCAAAGCGAGCACTTCGAAGCCGTCGGTTGCTTCAGCAACCACTTCGACGTCATCTGCCTTGCGCAAGATGTACTTCAACCCTTCGCGCATCAACGCGTGATCATCGGCGATAACAACCCGAATCATGCTGTCTGGCTCCGGCAAACTGCTGCTTCGAAGTGGCTTCCGGACACCCGCAGGGGGCACCTGAGCACTCGATTGTCGAAGTATTCCAATAGGCGTGTGGGCATGACGATTTCCTTTAGTAACAAAATTGCAACATTTTCGGCAAATTTATCAGCTTTCCACAAATGAACCAAGCTGATTTGGATCAAAACTAGGGATACAAAAGAAAATTTATGCTCAAAAACTCGCGCGAGATTCTGCGAAGAAATTATTCTGATTCCGTCGAGAAATAATCGACTCGATCACTCCGTTTCAACTGCTAGACTGCGCGATATTTTGGTTTGACGACGCGCTCGCAAATTAATTGTGAGACGTTCGGAGTTTTCTGCAGCCATTGATGGCGGTGGTGGTATTTCGATGAAGGTATTCAAGCATGCAAGTAGACGAAATCGGTCACATTATTCAACTCGCGATTGCGCCGGTCTTTCTGTTGACTGGCGTGGGTACCAATATGCTGGTGCTCACTAACCGACTGGCTAGAATCATTGACCGTAGCCGTTATCTTGAAGAGCAGCTGGAAACCCAAGGCGCGATACCGAACGAGCGAATTGCGCAGCATCGCGATGAGCTAAGAATTTTATTTCGGCGTGCAAAAAAGATTAATCGCGCGATTCTGTTATCGACCTCTTGCGCGCTGCTAATTTGTGTCGTGGTAGCAGGTCTATTTATCGCCGACGCGCTGAATCTGAAGCTCGCCTCTATTATTGCGGGAATGTTTGTATTGGCGATGATCTCGTTGACAGGCAGTTTCGTTTACCTGCTGCGTGAAATCTGGCTGGCCACAGAATTTATGAATGCTCAGCAGAGTGCCCGCTTTTTCAAAAAGGGGCCTGAGTAAAGGTCAAACTGATTGATCAGGCACAGCTCTATGCGCCTGATCCTTCTTTGATCTTCGGCTTTATAGTGAGCTGATTAACTCGCAGCTTGCCTTGAA
>CAZLJL010000228.1:0-2995 GCA_964559785.1 uncultured Bifidobacterium sp. | reverse complement strand
AGCTCGATAGCGACTATGCCAACAAGAGCGGGGAGGCAAGCGACGGTATCGCCAAGCTTTGGGAGCGCAAAGATTTACCGCCTGCTATCGCTGAGTATGTCGCTCTGGTGCGGGCGATGAATCCTGCAGGTAAGTTGCGTCACTATCCCGGCTCGCCGTTTATTGCCGAGCAATGCATGCGTAGTGAAGACCGGTTGCGTTTATTTGAGCTGCACAGCACAGACGCCAAGCTCTTGCTTGAGAACGTGCGCAAGCTGGAGGCGCATGCGGCTGCGAATGGCATAAAGCATCGCGGTAAACGTATCGCGGCCGAGCGCACCGATGGCTTTGCGGCGCTCAAAGCCTTGCTGCCGCCACCGTCACGGCGTGGCTTGGTACTGATCGATCCACCGTATGAAAACAAAGATGATTACCGCAAGGTCAAGCTGGCATTGGAAGATGCACAAAAACGCTTCGCCTCGGGAACCTATGCGGTGTGGTACCCGGTACTGTCGCGTCTCGACTCGCAGCAACTGCCCGAGCGCTTAAAGCGTGGCGCGCAGTCTGACTGGCTACAAGTGACGCTCTCTGTGGGTGCTGCCGCAGATGCAGACGGCCGGGGCTTGAATGCCAGCGGGATGTTTATTCTCAATCCGCCCTGGACCTTGGAGGCAACGCTGCGCGAGTGCTTGCCTTGGCTGACGCAGACATTGGCGCGTGAGCGCTCTGCACAATTCATGCTGACCACAGGTAGTGCCGCCAAACCGATTAAGGTGAGTGAGTGAACAAGGCCTTCGTCAAGGAGTCCGATGCCGATGACGAGGATGACATCGGCGGGTTGCCACCGATTCCACCCGGTGCAAAGAATTACATCACGCCGCAAGGCTACCAGCGCATTCGAGAAGAGCTGTTGCAACTGATTGATGTTGAGCGGCCTGAGGTGGTACGCGTGGTGCACTGGGCAGCGTCGAACGGCGACCGCTCAGAGAATGGCGACTACATCTACGGCAAGCGTCGGCTACGCGAGATTGATCGTCGAATTCGATTTCTCACCAAGCGTCTCGATCTAGCAGAAGTGGTCGACCCCAGCGTGCACCATGGGAGCGACCAAGTGTTCTTTGGTGCTACCGTCACCTATGTGAATGCAGCGGGCGACGAGCAAACCATCAGCATCGTTGGTATCGACGAGCTTGACCCGCTGAATGGCAAGATCAGCTGGGTATCGCCCGTGGCGCGTGCGCTTACCAAAGCGCGTGAGGGCGATGTCATCACGCTGCGCACACCGGCAGGCGATGACGAGCTTGAGATCGTCCGTGTTGAATACCCCTTACCCGGCTAACGTACAATTCCCGCATGTCTATTGTTTACTCAACGCTGAACCATCCGCTGCGTGTGCCGCTGGCGGCTGAGATTCACTCGCGGCCCCCGATTCGGCTGGAAGCGCCGGAGGCGATTACTCATCTAGCGATCCATGGCCGTAATGAGCCCCGCGCGCCGGGTGACAGGTTGGGTATGCAGTCAGCCCTGTTGGCAGATTTCTGCACTCGGTTTGGGGTGCCAGCGCCCGCCGGCAACGCCAAGTATTTCTTTCATGATTTCGGGCGCTTCCGCTTGAAGTGGGAGTGCCATACCGAATTCGCCAGCTTCACCGTGGTGAATGCGACCTCATCACCACTCGCAGGGGCGACACCGTTTGCACGTATGCCGTCAAGCGAGCTGCCGGAGGACTGGTTGCTATCGCTGCAAGGGCGCTTGCTTGTCGCCACCCACATCCTGCTCGATAACGCGACTGCTTCGGCCGAAGATCTTGCGCCGCAGATGCGCCAACTGTTTGACACCAATGCGATCGTCGGCAGCGGTGCCTCGCAAGCGGCGCAGGTCTGGACTGACTTTCGGATACATGCCGATGGTTTTGCGCGCTTTGTGGTGCTCGATGCGGGTTTGAAGGGCATGCAGGCAGGGCGTCTGGTACAGCGCTTGTTGGAGATCGAGACCTATCGCGTGATGGCCTTGCTTGGCCTGCCGATGGCGCAGCAGGCAGCGCCTGTGCTTAACGATATCGAGGCTGAGCTGGCCTCGGTTACCCGTGAAATGGTCGCCAGCCAAAAGCCTGGGCGCAGCGAAGAAGAGGGCATGCAGGATGAGCAAGACCTGCTGCAGCAGATCACGCTACTCGCATCTCGGCTTGAGCAGTTATCGGTCGATGACAGTTATCGTTTTTCTGCATCGCAGGCTTATTTCGGTTTGGTGATGGCACGTATCCACGAGCTACGTGAGCAGCGTGTCGAGGGTGTCCCAACTATTGAAGAATTCATGCAGCGCCGACTCACACCGGCCATGAATACTTGCACCGCCACTGCGCATCGTCAGGAGGTACTGGCAGAACGTATCGCCAACACCAACTCCCTGCTACGTACCCGGGTCGGCATCCGTCAGGAGCGGCAGAACAGTCAGATTCTGGAATCCATGAATACACGCGCTGCGCAGCAACTAAGATTGCAGCAAGCGGTGGAGGGCCTGTCCGTCGCGGCGATCTCTTACTACTTGGTGGGCTTGCTAGGCTATCTTTTGAAAGGTGCCAAAGCCGCTGGCATACCGGTCAACACTGATCTGGCGACCGGCGTAGCGGTGCCGGTGCTGGCGGTCGTGGTCTGGATGGGTTTACGCGCACTGCGCCGCAAGTTTCAGAGCCCAGCGCGCTAGAGAGGGGTGCTTGCGTTAGCAAGTTCCTGCCATGCTTCAGGAAGGGCATCGCAAATGCCAATCGGTCACCGATCGATGCGGCAGTCGCTTATCCCTTGTCCCGCAAAATCCGGGCAACCCCGCGCACCTGCCTGACATTCCGCATCAAGCGCGCCAGATGAATCCGGTCTTCTACTTGCACGGTAAAGCGTAGTTCGGTCAGTGGTCCTTCTCGTCGGCCTTCATCCATACCGACGTGCACAATATTCGAGTCGGATTCATTGATCTGTGCGGCCAGTCGAGCCAGCAGACCTTTTTCGTCGTTCACCAACAC
>CAZLJL010000227.1:0-3015 GCA_964559785.1 uncultured Bifidobacterium sp. | reverse complement strand
TTGCCAGCGATCGATTGCGCCAGGCTTTGCGCTGGCATGATTGCTGATCGTTGGCTGCGTTGCACCTCCTAGCCGTACTAGCAGTACTGTCTTCGTCGGCGCGCCTTGCCAGCGATCGATTGCGACAGGCTTCGCGCTGGCATGATTGCTGGTCGTTGGCGATGTTGAACCGCCTTACCCTACAAGTCGCGCTGGCTGCGTCCGGCCACGTAAAATAGCGGGTTTCTACAAACGGTACGGCGTATTTCACCGTAACGGCAACCAAGGAAATCAAAATCGATCCCACGCTGTCATCGATCCTACTGGCCACGACCCTGGCCGGGCTGATCAGTATTTCTGCTGCTGCCTTCTTGTCATATGGCTTGCTGTCCAAGATGGTGGATCGCATGGTCAGTCTGTCGGTGGGGCTGCTGCTCGCCACTTCGCTGCTGCATGCGCTGCCGGAGGCGTTTGAGTCGAATGCGAGTCCGCATTCCTTGTTTGCCACCTTGTTGGCCGGGCTGCTGGGGTTTTTCTTGCTCGAGAAGTTGGCGATTTTGCGTCACTCACATCACTACGAGGGTGATGGTCATGATCACGCGCACGGGCATGATGCGGATGAGGCGGGCACGGCAGGTTGGATGATTTTGGTCGGTGACAGTTTGCATAACTTCACCGACGGTATCTTGATCGCTGCGGCTTTTCTGGCGGACCCAAAACTTGGACTGATCACCGCGCTGGCGATTACGGCGCACGAGATTCCGCAGGAGATTGGTGACTTTATCGTGCTTCTCAATGCGGGCTTTACCAAGCGGCGTGCGTATTTCTATAACCTGATCAGCAGCTTGATGGCCGTAATCGGTGGTGTAGTGGGCTACTACACCCTTGGTAATGGCATCGACCTGATTCCTTATGTGCTGGTGCTTGCTTCATCAGGTTTTATTTATATTGCCGTCAGCGACTTGATGCCGCAGATGCAGCGCCGTGCGACCTGGCGCGACACGGTGCCGCAGGTGATCTTGATCGCTCTGGGGGTTGGCCTGGTGATGCTGTTCACGCATCACGTGCCCATCAATTAACAGCCGGCGCGCGTACCGGTTGCGACGCATATTTTTAGCGGCTTTGAATACGCTACTCGCCAACGGCGATTGGCCGTGCCGGATCCGAACTCCACTCGCTCCAGGAACCCGGGTAGAGCAAAGCGCCGGGTAATCCAGCAACCTCCATCGCCAACAAGTTATGGCACGCCGAGATACCAGAGCCGCATTGCATGATGGTGTGCTCAGGGCTTTTGATCAGCGCAGCATACTCGGCGCGTAATACATCTGCGCCTTTGAACCTGCCATCGGCTTGCAGGTTGTCTTTGAACCAGCGGTTCTTCGCGCTGGGTATGTGGCCAGCGACGGGATCAATAGTCTCGTTCTCACCGCGGAAACGATCGGACGCGCGGGCATCAAGCACGAGCCGCGCTCGCGCTGATAAATTGGCCAGTACATCATCGGCACTTACGGTGCCAACCAGTGAAGGTTGAAGCGTGATCGATCCGCGCGGGCGGTTGATTACGGTTTGTGTCAGCGCACCACCTTCTGCTTGCCAGGCAGGTAGTCCGCCATCCAGCACGGCGACACTTTTATGCCCCACCCAGCGCAGCATCCACCAAACGCGTGCTGCGAACATGCCGCCGTGGGCATCATAGGCAATCACTTGCGAGTTCGGATAAACACCCCAGCCACGCAGGGTTTCTATGAACTGCTCGGGCGAGGGTAGTGGATGACGGCCACGAAACGCGCCATTCGGCCCGGGGGACTTGTCGGACAAGTCGCGGTCTGAGTCCGCATGTTGCGCGCCCGGGATATGACCGGCGGCGAAGGCGCTTGCGCCCGCGCTGGGATCGGTGAGTTCGGAACGGCAATCAAGTACAACAAACACCGGGTTGTCGAGGTGTTGCTTCAACTCCGCCGCGGTGATCAGCGTGGTGAACGACATCAGCAGGTCTCCTGTTGGATTTATTTTTGCGATGAAGTACTACTACTGCTGCGCGCATTATAAAAGGTGGCCGCGACACCGCTGGTCAGTATGATCAGGATACCGAGCCAGCCGCCCACATCGAGCGTATCGTTCCAGATCAGAATGCCCCACATACTCGAGAACACAATGCCGGTGTATTGCAAATTGGCGGTCACCAGCATCGCGCCCAGTCGGTAGGCCCGTGTCATCGCTACCTGCGCGATGGTGGCGGTGATGCCGATGGCGAGCAGCAGTAAAAAGTCGTGGGCAGATAAGTCGGCGAACAGGTGCAAGCTACCCGTCTCCCACCAGTTGTCCAGCAGCCCGCTGATCAAACCACCCAGGATGCCACTGGCCGAGAAATAAAACACCACGCGGTATTCTGGCTCACCCATTTGACCCAGGCGCTTGACTTGAATGTAGGCGAGTGCAGAGATGAAACCCGAGATGAGTGCAGTCAGTCCGCCGACCCATTGTTCGGCGTGAATGGTTGGCTTGAGCAGCAATGCAACGCCAATGAAGCTGGTGACGATGGCGGCTGCCAAGCCCCACTCAAAACGTCGCGTCTTGTGCCACCAGCCCAGCGTGAAGACGATGGCGGCAATCCAGATCGGGGCCATGTAGTTCAGGGTCATGGCGGTGGCAAGCGGTAGACGGGCGATGGCGAAGAACCATAACCACAATGCAGTGACGCCCACAAAGCCGCGCCATGCATGCTGCCAAGGATAGTGTGTGGTGAGCGGTAGTCCGCGCAGGCGTGTCAGCAGCAGCAGCACACTGACACCGACCACGCCACGGGCAATCACAATCTCGGAGGTGGAAGCATGTTCCGACGCCAGCTTGACGCAAACGCCCATGATGGCGAACACGAAGCTCGCGAACAGCATCCAGAGTGATTGCACTCAGCGCCCCTTTCGGTGGCGCAGGATCACAGCGCGATCTTGCTGCGGTACCACTCGTGGAAATGCTGCATACCGTCTTCCATCGGCGATTGGTAGGGGCCGACTTCATTCACGCCGCGATCGAGCA
>CAZLJL010000226.1:0-3067 GCA_964559785.1 uncultured Bifidobacterium sp. | reverse complement strand
AAGGATTGGCCTGCCCAGCACGATTCGAACGTGCGACCTACGGCTTAGAAGGCCGTTGCTCTATCCAGCTGAGCTATGGGCAGAAGCGGGATTGGATATGAAAAAGCGGGTTGTCGATGACAACCCGCTCTGTATGACTGGTCGGAGTACAAGGATTCGAACCTTGGACCCCCTGCTCCCAAAGCAGGTGCGCTACCGGGCTGCGCCACACTCCGAATCTCGTAATTATAGCCGATACCCCTTCCGCTTGGCACGACCTATTGCCAGTTCGATCATGCGGCAACAGATTCAACCAGTCGCTCAGCCAAAGAGCGGGCCAGCTCAGCGTCGCGCGCCTCGACCATCACCCGCAGCAGTGGCTCGGTGCCGGACGGGCGGATCAGTACCCGGCCCTCGCTGCCCAGCCTAGATTCGGCAGCTTGCTTCGCCGCCAGAAGCGCCGGGCTGGATTGCCAATCGAAGCCGCGCTGTATCCGGACATTGAGCAAAGTCTGCGGCCAGAGCTGCATGTCTGCGATGACCTGCTCCAGACGGCTATCCGCGCGCCTGAGCGCTGACAGTACCTGAAGCGCCGAGATGATGCCGTCGCCCGTGGTGTGCTTATCGAGGAACAGCAGGTGGCCGGATCCCTCGCCACCCACGTGCCAGCCACGCTCGAGCAATGTCTCCAGTACATAGCGATCGCCCACCTTGGCGCGCGCGAATCCAATGCCCATGTCGTTCAACGCCGACTCGACCGCCATATTGGTCATCAATGTGCCAACGGCACCCTCGATACCGCCGTTTTGGTGGCGGTCGCGCACCATCAGGTAAAGCAGCTCATCACCGTTGTAGACACGGCCACTGGCATCCACCATCAGTAGCCGGTCGGCATCACCATCCAGCGCGATGCCTAGGTCTGCGCCGTGCTCACCTACTGCGCGGGCCAGTGCCTCGGGTTCGGTTGCGCCAACGCCATCGTTGATATTCAGACCGTTAGGTTGATTACCAATCGCCACCACCTCGGCGCCAAGCTCATGAAATACATCAGGCGCAATGTGATAAGCAGCACCATGGGCGCAATCGACCACCAGCTTCAGGCCGCGTAGATCGAGCTCGTTCGGGAAAGTACTCTTGCAGAATTCGATGTACCGCCCACGTGCATCATCCAAGCGTCGTGCCTTACCGAGCTTCTCTGAGCTGACGCAAGCCAGCGGTGACTCCAAGGCGGCTTCGATAGCCAGCTCAACCGTATCGGGTAACTTGTTACCGGATGCAGAGAAAAATTTGATGCCGTTGTCGTGATAAGGATTGTGTGACGCAGAGATCACGACGCCGGCCGACAGACGCAGCGCACGCGTGAGATACGCAACCGCCGGTGTCGGCATTGGGCCAGCCAGCATCACATCAACACCCGCGGCTGAGAACCCCGCCTCCAGCGCTGCCTCGAGCATGTAGCCAGACAGACGCGTGTCTTTTCCGATCAATACAGTCGGACGAGTGCTGCCGCTTGCATCATGCGCCAACACCTTGCCGGCGGCATAGCCGAGGCGCATCACGAAATCCGGCGTGATCGGCGACTGTCCTACATGGCCGCGTATACCGTCGGTACCGAAGTATTTTCTGCTCATAGCCCCTGCTACCAATGATGAATCAATGCGCCTGTCCTTGCAGCCTGCCATACCTTGAGCGCATCAACGCTCTCAGCCACATCGTGCACGCGAATGATACGCGCGCCTCGCTCAGCAGCCACCACCGCCGCCGCCAGACTTCCCGCAAGACGCTGCTCAACCGATCTGCCAGTCACCACGCCAATGGTGCTCTTGCGCGAGAGACCCGCCAGTAAAGGCACCGCCAGCGAGCGCTGCAATTCGGACTGATGCGAGAGCAGTGTCAAGTTGTGTTCGACGGTTTTACCGAAACCATAGCCAGGATCAATGCAGACCCGTCCCCTGCCAATACCCGCAGCCACTGCGGCATTAACGCGATCCAGCAGATAGTCCCTTACCTCGGCCAGTACATCATCGTAATGAGGCGACAACTGCATACTCTGTGGGTCACCCTGCATATGCATGATACAGAGCGCACATTGACTGTCGCTGACTGCCGCCAAGCTATCAGGATCACGGAATCCACTAATGTCGTTGATCATGTCAGCACCCGCCGCCAGCACCTCGCGCATGACGGCTGGACGTCGTGTATCGATCGACAAGGGTTTGCCGCAATCACGCAGCGCATCGAGCACAGGCAATACACGTCGTAATTCTTCTTCAATCGGTAGCGGTGGCGCACCCGGGCGTGTGGATTCTCCGCCGATGTCGATGATGTCTACACCATCCGCAATCATTTGTTTTGCATGGGCGATGGCACGATCATGGGCATCGAATTGCCCACCATCCGAGAATGAATCGGGGGTGACATTCAGCACCCCCATAATCAGCGGACGATCATCTTGACCCAAGCTCAGGCGAAAGCGCCCGCATTGCAATTCAGTGGAGGAGGTTTGGATCATGCGAGATGGTGCTGCATAAGCAAACGGGGTGAGGATCGCTCCCCACCCCGCAGGCAAACAGCGTTATGTGAATCAGGCAGGCGCAGCGGCCGGCTCAACACCGCCGTCGGACGGGCCATCACTTGGACGTGAAGTCGGCGTCACCTTAGGCGGACGTGGCTCACGACCGGCCATGATGTCACTGACCTGATCTGAATCGATGGTTTCCCATTCCAGCAGGGCCTTTGCCATCGCCTCAACCTTGTCGCGGTTAGTCTCCAACAGGTGACGTGACATTTCATACTGCCGATCCAGAATCTTGCGAATCTCTGCATCGACCTTTTGCTGAGTCGCCTCGGATACGGTCTTGGAAGACATCCGCCCGAAATACGAGTCCTGGTCGGAATCCTCGTAAACCATCGTACCGAGTTCTTCCGACATACCGAAGCGAGTCACCATGGCGCGCGCAAGTTTGGTCGCACGATCAAAGTCATTCGAGGCGCCGGTCGACATCTGATTCATGAAGATCTCTTCTGCGATACGGCCACCAAACAAGATCGCGATATCTTCCAGCATCTTGTCTTTGTACATGTTCAC
>CAZLJL010000225.1:0-3095 GCA_964559785.1 uncultured Bifidobacterium sp. | reverse complement strand
GTCTTGAAAAATTAATGATCGACCACGCCAAGAATCTCGAGTTCGAACAGGCTGCACAGGTGCGTGATCAGTTGCATCTGTTGAAGGAGCAGCTGTTTGGGGCGCCGGGTTCGGATAATGTGGTGTCAATCACGGGCCAGTAAGCATGCCGCATGCATGGCTAGATGAGGCGCTCGCGCTGACGGATGTGTCTTGGCGGCCGATAGTGCATCGTGGGCTGGCGGCGGTTGCCGCGGCTGACCCGCTTTATCTGGAACGACTGGCGCAGGATGTCTACCTGCCTACTCAACACCGTTTGTTTGCAGCGTTTGCGCAGCCGCTCGATGCAGTTCGCTACGTGCTAGTGGGCGAGGGCCCGTACCCGCGCGAGCAGAGCGCCACCGGCGTTTGTTTCATGGATGGCGCGGTGCGTGAGCTGTGGTCGCCCGCTGGACTGTCGAAGCCGGTCAATCGCGCCACTTCTCTGCGCAACTTCATGAAGATGCTGATGGTGGCCGATGGTTTGTTGAAGCCGGAGTCGACCACCGGAGACGCAGTGGCCGAGGTTGCGCAACGAGCGCTGGCCCCTAACGCGCAATTTATTCAGACGCTGCCCGAGCTACAGCACAGTTTGCATGGGCATGGTTTCCTGCTGTTGAATGCGGCCTTGGTGTTCAGGCCACATGTGCCGCCGGTCAAGGACGCCAAGGCTTGGCAACCGTTTCTTGCGGTCGTGCTGGAGGCCCTGGCCAACCGGGCGGGGCAGCCGCGACCGACCCTGGTTCTGTGGGGCAAGATTGCCGCATTGCTGAACGCGATGCCGGTTGCCGAGCAGTTTCCACAGGCGGTCGCCGAGCATCCCTACAATCTTTCTTTCATAAAAAACAAGGACATGCAGACGCTTTTTGCGCCAATGCGGCTGTTGGCAAAGGGCGGAAATTTCCAATAACGCAACGGCCCTAAAAGTTCCGGGAATGTTCATTACCTGACTTTTTCAGTCGGCTTTGCTATACTCGAGCAAAAGAATCAGGAATCCACGAATTTCTGTCATTGTTACCGGAGCGTGCACATGCGTTTGACCACTAAAGGCCGTTTTGCAGTCACCGCCATGATTGACCTTGCGATGCGCCAGCATCAGGGGCCAGTTACCCTCGCGGGCATTAGCCAGCGCCAAGAGATCTCACTGTCTTATCTCGAGCAATTATTTGGCAAGCTGCGTCGTCATGAAATCGTGGAGTCGGTTCGCGGTCCCGGGGGTGGTTACAACCTTGCTCGCCGCGCCGAAGACATCACGGTCGCAGACATCATCATCGCAGTCGATGAGCCGATCGATGCCACGCAGTGCGGTGGTAAAGGTAATTGCCATGGCGACAGCGAGTCGAATGGCACACGTTGCATGACGCACGATTTATGGGCCACCTTGAACGCCAAGATGGTGGACTACCTCGATTCGGTTTCTTTGAAAGACCTGGTCGATCAGCAAAAACAAAAAATTGCAGAACAGCAGCCGGTCGTGATGGTGCCTCAACGCAGCCATCACGCAGCCTAAGCCTCACGGAGTTATATAGCTATGAACGCACCTTTGGCACAGTCTCTGATGGATACCATCAAGGCGCCGCATTTCCCGGTTTATCTCGACTACTCGGCCACCACGCCGGTCGATCCGCGCGTGGCGGACAAGATGATTCCCTACCTGCGCGAGCAGTTCGGTAACCCGGCCTCTCGCAGCCACATGTATGGCTGGGAAGCGGAGAAAGCCGTGGAAGAAGCGCGCGAGCATGTGGCCGCTTTGGTGAACGCAGATCCGCGCGAGATTATCTGGACTTCGGGCGCTACCGAGGGCAACAACCTGGCGATCAAAGGTGCGGCGCATTTCTACCAAACCAAAGGCAAGCACATCATCACGGTCAAGACCGAGCACAAAGCAGTGCTGGATACCGTGCGCGAACTCGAGCGCCAAGGCTTCGAGGCCACGTATCTCGAGCCCGGCCCGAACGGTCTGATCACGATCGAGCAACTCGAGGCGGCGATTCGTCCTGACACGATTTTGGTGTCGGTGATGTGGGTGAACAATGAGATTGGCGTGATTCAACCGATCGAGCAGATCGGTGAACTTTGCCGTAGCAAGGGCATTATTTTCCATTCGGATGCCGCGCAGGCGACGGGTAAAACACCGATCGATCTGGAGAAGATGAAGGTTGATCTGGTCACCTTCACCGCACATAAATCCTACGGCCCGAAAGGGGTGGGCGCGATGTATGTTCGCCGCAAGCCCCGTGTACGCATCGAGGCGCAGATGCATGGCGGCGGCCACGAGCGTGGTTTGCGCTCCGGTACGCTCGCGACGCATCAGATTGTTGGCATGGGCGAAGCCTTCCGTATTGCCAAGGAAGAGATGGATGTCGAGATCCCGCGCATCAAGGCATTGCGCGATCGTCTGGCCAAAGGGCTGATGGAGATTGAAGAGGTTTACGTCAATGGTGATCTCGACCAGCGCGTGCCGCACAACCTGAACGTCAGCTTCAATTATGTCGAGGGTGAGTCCTTGATCATGGCGATCAAGGATATTGCGGTGTCGTCGGGTTCTGCCTGTACGTCCGCTAGCCTTGAGCCGTCGTATGTATTGCGCGCGCTGGGCCGTAGCGACGAACTGGCGCATAGTTCGATCCGCTTTACTTTCGGACGGTTTACGACAGAAGCGGATGTAGATTTCACCATCGATCTGCTGAAGAAGAAGGTCGGTAAATTACGAGAGCTGTCGCCGTTGTGGGATATGTATAAAGAAGGGATTGATATTAATTCGATCCAGTGGGCAGCCCACTGAGAACCTGCCTAGTTAGGCCGCTTGCGGCGTTGGCAGTACCTTGCCGTACGTCTTGTACTGTCTTCGGTACTGCCGCCTTGCCATCGACCTAACGAGACAGGTTCTAAGCGTCTCTAGCAAAATTTGTTGAAGACTTTAGGTATTTGAAACAGGAGCACGACCATGGCTTATTCAGACAAAGTTCTAGATCACTACGAAAACCCACGCAATGTCGGCGCGTTTGATAAGAGCGACGATACGGTTGGTACCGGCATGGTCGGCGCGCCTGCCTGCGGCGATGTGATGAAACTGC
>CAZLJL010000224.1:0-3104 GCA_964559785.1 uncultured Bifidobacterium sp. | reverse complement strand
TTCAGCACACCATCCTGACCATGACTGGTGTACGGATCAAGCGCGACATCGGTCAGCACCCCCAGCTCTGGGAAGCGCTGCTTTAACGCGCGTACCGCACGCGGTACCAGGCCGTTGGGATTGGTTGCTTCAATGCCGTCAGGGGTTTTTAGCTGCGGATCGATCACAGGGAAGAGTGCCAGCACTGGTATACCGAGCGATACACACTCCTCAGCGACCGGCATTAACAGATCGACCGACAAACGCTCGACACCTGGCATAGACGGAACCGCCTCGCGTTTTTTGTCGCCGTCGAGAATGAAGACGGGGTAAATCAGATCAGCAGCGGTGACAATATTTTCGCGCATCATCGCGCGCGAGAATGCATCCTTGCGCATACGGCGCATACGTAAGGCGGGGAAGTTGGGCTGAGGATTCTGGCTCATGATGAATGACGTGCAAATATTGTTGTTGTGAATGGTTTTGCGTGCGGAACGAATTTCAGAGGGATGAACTTCCTGCTGGGGTGGCACTCCTAGTGATGGGTGTTGATCACCTCCCGCTTATCCTCCCTGAGCGGGGCTGGCTCAATAGAGTCAGTGTTTGGACCCTGGAGGTCTCTCCCGCTCTCCAGGGTTTTTTTCTGCTTTTGCCGGCGGCATCTCAGCATCAACACTTTGCTCAAGTTGCAGCAGATCACAGATCGTGCGATCTGCCTCCTCCAACCCGATACGCTTCAGTGCCGAGAACAGCTGTACGGAGAATGGCAGAGGCTGACCGTGCTCGTCAACATAGCTGGATAGCACGGTTTTCGCCAGTCGAATCGCATCCGATTGCTCGCTACGGTTGAGTTTATCCGCCTTGCTCAACAGGCAATGGATCGGCTTGCCGGTGGGTGCAAACCATTCCAGCATCTCGAGATCAAGCTCGGTGAATGGTCGGCGTGCATCCATGATCAGCACCAAGCCAGCCAGCGGCTCCCTTACTTGAACATACCGCCCTAGCAGTTGCTGCCAGTGGCTCTTGGCCGTACCGGATACCTCGGCATAGCCATAGCCGGGTAAATCCACGAGAAACGCCCGTATCTCCTCGCTACGAGCGACATCGCGCCGGTGCTGGCCAACATGCGCGCCTCCAATCGAAAAATAATTAATGTGCTGAGTGCGGCCGGGGGTTTTGGAGGCAAATGCGAGTTTTTTCTGGTTGCAGAGCAAGTTGAGCGCAGTGGATTTACCTGCGTTCGAGCGACCAGCAAATGCCACTTCCGGGACTTGGTATTTTGGCAAATCCTGCAGTCGATTCACGGTCGTGAAAAAGCGGGCCTGCCAGAGAATAGACATCGGAGATAAGGCCGGTAAATGCGGCGGCTGTAGACAGAGGGGGCGAAAAATCGCTGATAGCCATTGTAGTACAATGCCGGGCTGTATTTCGCTGCCAACCCAACCAATTATTGCCCGGGTGTTTGAATGAATCGAGTGCTCTCTTTGTATTTGAAATTCCTCTCCATCGCGCTGTGTACAGTGCTTGTTACGGCTGAGGCTTCGGAACAAAAATCTGTTGCAGCGGACCCGGCCAAGGGTGCGACGCTGTACTCTGGCGGTGATCCTGCACGCGGCATTACTGCCTGCATCGCCTGCCATGGCGCGGAAGGTAACTCCGCGATCCCGCAAAACCCCAAGCTCGGCGGTCAACATGCTGCTTATCTCAAGAAGCAACTGCATGAATTTCAGGGCCCAGATCGCAACAACGCCATCATGACCATGATCGCTAAAGCGATGACGCCGGAGGATATCGATAATATCGCCGCCTATCTTGCAGCTCAGAGAGCGACTCCGGGGGTGGCCAAGGTTAAAGAAACCGCTGAACTGGGCCGCAAGATTTACCGCGCAGGTATCGCAGAAAAGAATGTGCCCGCATGCGCAGGCTGCCACAGCCCGAATGGCGCTGGCATTCCTGCACAGTACCCGCGTATTGCGGGCCAACATCAGGACTACTCGGTGACGCAGCTGACTAACTTCCGTGCTGGTACCCGTAGCAACTCTGCGCAAATGACGGTCATCAGCAAGCGTCTCACCGATGACGAGATGAAGGCAGTCTCCGACTATATCGCCGGCTTGCGTTGATTCTGTTGAACTCCCGAGCAAAACAGCTCGGTAGAAAATAACTGATACTAGGGGCGGCCACAAGCCGCCCCTTTTTGTTTATGCTGGCAGACATGGACACTCTCGATACTAGCGATTCACCAACCACTACAACGCAGGGCATGCTGTTGGCGAACCGTGGCCGCTTTCTTACCGAGTTGGTCGAGCTGGTTTCGTCGATGCGGTTCGCAATCAGCCTGTTGACGGTAATTTCGATCGCGTCGGTGGTCGGTACCGTTGTGTTGCAAGGCGAGCCGATGCCGAATTATGTGAATCAGTTCGGCCCCTTCTGGTTTGAAGTGTTCGCACGTTTTTCGGTTTACTCGGTCTACTCGGCCTGGTGGTTTTTGCTGATTATGGCGTTTCTGGTCACGTCGACTTCGCTCTGCATTATTCGCAATGCGCCGAAAATGATCGCTGACATGAAAAGCTGGCGTGTCAATGTGCGCGAGCAGTCGCTGCGGAATTTTCATCATCATGCCGAGTGGTCATCGTCGCGCGAGATAGGTCAACTAGCGCAAGAGTGCACACAGCAGATCGCTGCAGCGGGCTATCAGGTACGGCAGATACCGAAAGATGGCGCCATCCTGTTGAGCGCAAAGCAGGGCGCTGCGAATAAGCTTGGCTATATCTTTGCGCACTCGGCGATTGTGATTATTTGTGTGGGCGGCCTGCTCGACTCCAACTTGCCGATTCGTGCCCAGCAGTGGCTGTTCGGCAAGGAGCTATTCAAAGGCAGTGGCGTGATTGCCGAGATCCCCGACAAGCATAGGCTTGGCAACGGCAACATTACCTTCCGAGGCAATACCCTGATTCCCGAGGGGCAAAGCAGTGACACCACGATCTTGCAGATGGGCGATGGTGTACTTATTCAAGATTTGCCATTCACCTTGCAGCTGGAAAAATTCATCGTTGATTTCTACTCAACGGGTATGCCGAAGCTGTTTGCCAGTAACGTGATCGTGACGGATAAAGAGACCGGTA
>CAZLJL010000223.1:0-3118 GCA_964559785.1 uncultured Bifidobacterium sp. | reverse complement strand
CAAACGATTGAACATTGGGGTGGCTCCGAGCGGGGCCTATTGCCGGTAGAAGCAACCATGATGGTCGCACTACCGGAGCTGGACGGATCGAGTGGCTCGCTGGTGTATGGTGGCCGCACCGATGGCGCAGGTGGAAAGTGCACGGGTTGCACGCGTGGTTGTGTGTTTGAAGCCAGCGATGCGGGTCAGGATATGCAGCCGTGCAGTGAGCGCGCTGAGATGATCGCTGCACGCGTCGACAAACTCGTTGCATTGCGTCGTTCAGAGCGTGCCGAGCGTCGTGTTGCAGTGGTGCTGTTCAACTTCCCACCGAATGCCGGTGGCACGGGTACCGCCGCCTTCCTCGGTGTATTCGAGTCTCTCTACAACACACTGGCCGCCATGCAGCGCGCCGGTTATAGCATCGACTTGCCTGAAGACGTCGATGCGCTGCGTCGAGCGGTCCTGAATGGGAACGCTGAACATCACGGCGCCCCGGCCAATGTGCTGGACAAGATTAGTACAGACGACCACGTACGGCGCGAACCCTGGTTGCGCGACATTGAATCGCAGTGGGGCCCGGCACCGGGCAAGCATTTGACCGATGGTCGTAGCTTGTTTGTTTTGGGTGCGCGCTTTGGCAATGTGATGGTGTCGGTGCAGCCATCGACTGGCGTTGAAGGCGATCCGATGCGCCTGCTGTTTGACAAAGGTTTCGCGCCCACACACGCGTTCTCGGCTTTCTATCGTTACCTGCGCGAGGATTTCGCGGCGCATGCCGTACTGCATTTCGGTACCCATGGCGCACTGGAGTTCATGCCGGGCAAACAAGCTGGTATGTCAGGGGCGTGCTGGCCGGATCGTTTGATTGCTGATCTGCCGAACGTGTATCTGTACGCAGCGAATAATCCTTCCGAGGGCACGATTGCGAAACGCCGTGCCAATGCCACGCTGGTGTCGTATGTCACGCCACCATTGGCGGAGGCAGGTTTATATCGCGGTCTGAATGAGTTGAAGGCCTCGATATCGCGCTGGCGCCAGCTTGGTACGGATGAAGATCATGAGCGTCCTGCATTGGCGGGACTGATTCAATCGCAAGCCTGTGAACTTGAACTCGCCAAGTCAGAACCGGTAGGGGATTGCGATAGTAGCGAAGCGAGTACCACGCGTAATGAAAAGCTGCTCGAGCTGGAGTACACCCTGATCCCGCATGGCCTGCATGTGGCGGGCCGTGCACCCACGGTGGAGGAGCGTGTCGATATGCTGCTCTCGATTGCCGAGGCAGCACATGGTGCGACGATTGATGACGCTTTACGCGAGGCGATTCGCGCGATGCTGACCGGGGCAGAGATCAAGCTCAGCGAAGCGCAGCGTGAGTTGATGCAAAAACTCGCGGCCAGTAACGAGCTGTTGCACGAACATTTTGAACTGGATGGCGCCGGGTGGCGACATGATGCGCTCACCGGATGTGCTGCCTGCGGGGCGCAATCTGCACGGCTTCGATCCCTTCCGCTTGCCCAGTGCGTACGCTGTCAAAGACGGCGCGCGTCAAGCCGAGCGCTTGCTCGCCAAGCACCATGAAGATACTGGCGCATTCCCCGAGTCGATTGCGATGGTGCTGTGGGGTACCGATAACCTGAAGAGCGAGGGTGGTCCGATTGCACAAGCCTTGGCGCTGATGGGCACGGCACCGCGCTTCGATAGCTACGGTCGTTTGGCTGGCGCGCAGCTGGTACCGATTGAAACTCTGGGTCGCCCGCGCGTGGATGTGATGATTACCTTGTCGGGTATTTTCCGTGATCTTCTGCCGCTGCAAGTTCGCATGTTGGCGGAGGCGGCGCTACTCGCTGCGCAAGCCGATGAGGCACCTGAGCAAAACTTTATTCGCAAGCATGTACTGGCTTGGATGGCTGAGCATGGTGGCGACATTGAAACCGCAGCCCTGCGCGTATTTGGTAATGCCGAGGGTACTTACGGCGCGAATGTGAATCACCTGATTGATTGCAGCCGCTGGGACGATGAAGATGAGTTGGCCGAAGCCTGGACGTGCCGTAAAGGTTTTGCTTACGGCACCAGTGGCCGACCTGTCGCACAGCCCGCGCTGCTGAATAGCGTGCTGTCACGCGTTGAGTTGGCATATCAGAATCTTGATTCTGTTGAAGTGGGTGTTACCACTATCGATACCTACTTCGACACACTGGGTGGTATTAGCCGCGCAGTCAAACGCGCCAAGGGTCCAGACGCAGAAATGGCACCGGTGTACATCGGCGATCAGACACGCGGCGGTGGTACGGTCCGCACACTGTCTGAGCAAGTGGCGCTTGAGACTCGCACGCGCACTCTCAACCCGAAATGGTATGAGGGCATGTTGGCGCATGGCTATGAAGGTGTGCATCAAATTGAACTTCACCTCACCAACACCATGGGCTGGTCGGCCACTACCGGTCAGGTACAGCCTTGGGTTTATCAGCAACTGACGCAGACTTTCTTGCTAGACCCTGAAATGCGCGAGCGACTCGCACGTTTGAATCCATCAGCGTCAGCGCGTGTCGCTAGCCGTTTGATGGAAGCATATGAACGGAATTATTGGACTCCCGATGCCGACACGCTGGATGCAATGCGTCGCGCCGGTGAGGAATTGGAAGATCGATTAGAAGGTATTTACGAGGGAGATAAAGCATGAACATCAGCACAGTGCCGGTCAGCGAGATTCGTCGCGATAGACGCGCCGATGGCGAGGGAAGTGTGCAGGTCTCACTCGACCCACGCGTAAGTATTGGTAACGCTAAGGTATTCGCGATTTACGGCAAAGGCGGTATCGGAAAAAGCACGACCTCATCCAATCTGTCGGTGGCGTTTTCCAAGCTAGGTAAGCGGGTGCTGCAGATCGGTTGTGATCCTAAGCATGATTCCACGTTCACACTCACCAAGCGCTTGATGCCAACGGTGATTGATGTGCTGGAGACGGTGGATT
Source organism: uncultured Bifidobacterium sp. (assembly GCA_964559785.1). Taxonomy (GTDB): domain Bacteria; phylum Pseudomonadota; class Gammaproteobacteria; order Burkholderiales; family Burkholderiaceae_D; genus Pernthalerella. Next base: position 165 of record CAZLJL010000223.1, on the reverse strand, counting down.
TTCACAGCGAAGAATTACGCGTTGAAGACTTTGTGTTCGAAGGCTACAACGGCGTGATGTGCGTCGAGGCGGGTGGCCCGCCCGCCGGCACAGGCTGCGGTGGTTATGTCGTCGGCCAGACCGTGAAGCTCTTGAAAGAACACCATCTGCTCGATGAAACCGATG
>CAZLJL010000222.1:0-3119 GCA_964559785.1 uncultured Bifidobacterium sp. | reverse complement strand
CGCGCTACATTGAGAAGCGCGGCAAGGGCATCGGCTTGCGCTTTGGCGTCCGTACCACGGGCTGCTCAGGTATGGCGTACAAGCTTGAGTACGTGGATGAGTCGACTAACGACGACCAAGTCTTTGAATCACACGGCATTAAGGTATTCGTCGATCCGAAAAGTTTGCCTTACATCGACGGGACTGAGCTCGACTTTGCGCGCGAGGGGCTGAATGAAGGCTTCAAGTTTTATAACCCCAATGTGAAAGACGAGTGCGGCTGCGGGGAAAGCTTCAGGATCTGACGGGCGATGTTGATGCTGGCAGTTGCCGGTGTAAACCGCACTTTGGCCCAAAAAACCACTCCAGCCTGTTGATTTGACAGGCTTTTGTTTTTGGAACGGATGGAAAACCATTTCGCACTTTTCGGTATGACGCCTCGCTTCGCGATTGATATCGCGGTGCTGGATGCGGCCTATCGCGAGTTGCAGGGGCGAGTACACCCGGATAAATTTGTGGCCGCGAGTGACGCCGAGAAGCGGGTCGCGATGCAATGGGCCACCCGCGCCAATGAGGCCTATCAAACCCTCAAGAGCCCTTTAAAGCGCGCCAGTTACCTGTGTGAGCTGAATGGTGTCGATCTAGGGATTGAGTCGAATACCAGCATGCCGACGGCATTTCTGATGCAGCAAATGTCTTGGCGTGAGGCGCTCGAGGAAGCGCGCGACGCCAAAGATTTGTCGGCGCTTGAGCAGGTTGAGTCGGCGTTGCATAGTGCGCGCACCCAGCAGCTGGACGAAATCGCCGCGCTGCTCGACCAAGCGGCGTACGCCAGTGCGGGCGAGCGCGTACGGCAGCTGATGTTTATTGAAAAATTTGCCGATGAAGTTGGTCGCGCGTTCGAAGCACTAGAAGCATAAAGTAACGAGACCATGGCACTGCTGCAAATCGCCGAACCCGGCATGTCCACCGCGCCGCACCAGCATCGTCTGGCGGTCGGTATCGACCTTGGCACCACTAATTCACTGGTGGCTACCGTGCGTCACGGCATACCCGAGGTGCTGGATGACGAAGAAGGTCATTCGCTCTTGCCCTCCGTCGTGCGTTATCTGCCGAATGGCCATGCCAACATTGGCTACAAGGCGCAGGCCGCGCAGACCACTGATCCCAAGAACACTATTGTGTCGGTCAAGCGCTTCATGGGTCGTGGCCTGAAAGATATCGCTTACGCCGAGAATCTGCCGTATGCATTTATTGATGCGCCAGGCATGGTGCAGTTAAAAACCGTTGCTGGTATTAAAAGTCCGGTCGAGGTGTCGGCAGAAATACTCGCTACGCTGCGGCAGCGTGCAGAGGATGCGCTCGGTGATGATCTGGTCGGTGCAGTCATCACGGTACCGGCTTATTTCGACGATGCGCAGCGACAGGCAACCAAAGATGCCGCCAAGCTGGCAGGCTTGAACGTACTGCGCCTGTTGAACGAACCGACCGCTGCAGCGATTGCCTACGGTTTGGACAATGGGTCGGAAGGTGTCTACGCCGTCTACGATTTGGGTGGCGGTACTTTCGATATCTCGATACTGCGTTTGTCGAAGGGCGTATTTGAAGTATTGGCTACGGGTGGTGATTCAGCGCTGGGTGGTGATGACTTTGACCATCGATTATTTTGCTGGGTGATTGAGCAAGCGAATCTTGCGCCGCTATCGGATGAAGATACCCGTTTGCTGATGGTGAAATCGCGTGAGGCAAAGGAAATTCTGTCTTCGCACGCCGAGACCCATATCGATGCCACCTTAAGCTCGGGCGAGGAAGTGCGTCTGACCATCACAGCAACAGAGTTTGCCAGCCTCACCCAGCATCTGATCAGCAAGACGTTGACCCCCTGCCGCAAGGCGGTGCGTGATGCTGGGCTGAGTGTTGACGATATCGATGGCGTAGTACTGGTGGGTGGTGCCACCCGCATGCCGCAGGTACGAAAGGCAGTGGCCGACTATTTCAAGACCTTGCCCTTGGCGAATATCGATCCCGACAAAGTCGTCGCGCTGGGCGCAGCGATTCAAGCCAATCTGCTGGCGGGTAATCGCGCAGCGGGTGATGACTGGTTATTGCTGGATGTGATCCCGCTGTCACTCGGCATCGAGACGATGGGTGGCTTGGTTGAGAAAGTTATCCCTCGTAATTCAACGATTCCTTGTGCACGGGCTCAGGAATTCACCACCTTCAAGGATGGTCAAACCGCGATGGCGGTGCATGTGGTGCAGGGTGAGCGTGAACTGGTGTCGGATTGCCGTTCGCTAGCGCGCTTTGAGCTGCGTGGTATTCCGCCGATGGCGGCGGGTGCGGCGCGTATCCGCGTTACCTATCAGGTCGATGCGGATGGCTTGCTGTCGGTGTCAGCGCGCGAGCTTCACTCGGGTGTCGAGGCGGCGATCGAGGTTAAGCCATCGTATGGATTGGGTGATGATGAAATCGCTCGTATGCTGCAAGACTCTTTCTCGTCAGCAGAGCAGGATATGCAGCTGCGTGCGCTGCGCGAGGAGCAGGTCGAGGCCGAGCGCATCCTGATTGCGACGCAATCCGCGCTTGATCAAGATGCGGATCTGCTGTCTGCGGAAGAGCGCAGCACGATTGATGCCCTGATGGCGCAAGTGCGCAGCACTGCGCAGGGTAGTGAGCACAGCGCGATCAAAGACGCTGTTGAAGCGCTCGCAAAGGCGACCGAAGACTTTGCCGCGCGCCGTATGGATCGTAGCGTGCGCTCGGTATTGGCCGGTCGCAAGCTCGATGAAATTGCCTGATTACGGAAGGATCGATAGTGCCTCAGCTTGTTGTTTTGCCTCATGAAACGCTGTGCCCAGAGGGCGCGGTATTGGAGGTGCCCAACGGCACCACGATTTGTGATGCGCTGCTTGGTAGCGATATCGAGATCGAGCATGCCTGTGAAAAATCGTGTGCCTGCACCACCTGCCATGTGGTGATTCGCGAGGGCTACAACTCGCTGAATGAGCCTGACGAACGTGAAGAAGATCTGCTCGACATGGCCTGGGGTCTGGAAGCGACTTCGCGGCTGTCATGCCAGGCGGTTGTGGACGGTGAGGATTTGGTAATCGAGATTCCCAAATACACTATCAACCACGCGC
>CAZLJL010000221.1:0-3154 GCA_964559785.1 uncultured Bifidobacterium sp. | reverse complement strand
TCGCCGGTTGGCGTGGTCGGTTAGGCGTGCAAACCGATGGCTCGACGGTGCAGGCGCTAAATCTTGAACACCCTGATGAGTCGACGGTTCCTCGCACCCGATCCAACTCGACGGCGGCGTTCATCGTGGAAGAAACGGATATCGGTGATGTGCGGTTGAATGCCGGCGCACGTATCGAACAAGTCGGCCGACGACCAATCGGCGCCACCAATCGTAACTTCACCTTGGGCTCGGCTTCATTCGGTGCCTTGTGGAGCTTCACCCCGGGCTACGCCCTAGGTAGCACCCTGTCACTCGCGCAGCGGGCACCAACGACTGAAGAGCTTTATTCCGGTGGTGCGCACCATCCGACTGAGACTTATGATCGTGGCGCCCCGGGGCTTAAAAAGGAAACCTCTAGAAATATCGATATCTCTCTGCAAAAAACCGAGGATAGACTGCGCTGGAAAGGAAACCTGTTTCAAAACCAGGTGAGTAACTTTGTTTTTGGCCGCTTGGGTGAAGATGTATGTTCCGAGGGTGGCGACCCGTATGTAGCGGGTGCGTGCGATGGCGAGGCACTCAGAGAGCGTTTGTTTGATCAAGCAAGCGCCACCATTCGCGGCTATGAGCTTGATACCAGCTACAACTTGTATGAATACGGCTGGTTCGGTCGTGCGTTCACAGACGACTCTCGCGGCACCCTCAACAATCTGGGCTACCTTCCAATTCAGCCGGTTAGGCGGGTGGGCGCCACCATAGGCTATCAAGATGCGAACTGGCGTTCATCGCTATCCATACTGAATGCGAGTTCGCAAAATCGCCTCGCCACCAGCCCTGTCTATCAGGATGAGGATGGCACCACCGAAAAAGTCACTCGCGGCTACACACGCGTCGATGCCAACATCTCGTGGCGGCAGCGTATAGGCGAGAATGAACTCACGTGGTTCGCCAGCGCTCGTAACTTGTTGAACGATGAGATTCGTCTATCAACATCCCTCTTGAAGGACTATGTTCCTCAGCCAGGTCGGAACTTCATCGTCGGGGTGCGCGCGCGTTTCTAGCACGCGCAAGTATGCGATGGCCGGATTGTTGGTGGGATGCCACTGGCGTTTGGGTAATCCGGCCCATCGCATTACTCTCTAGCGCATCCGAACCAATGACAATGCGCTCGTGAAATTCCGCGATTTGTTCAGCAAGCAGGCTCCCGGCTCCATCAAAAATGTGCGTTCAACTAGCCAGACCACCCTGGCTGAGAGAGAAGCGACCACGCGCAAGATTGATGCAATCGAATCCGAAATAACGGCAGAGATAGGTCCCTTTAGCGATACCGGTACGTATGGCGAGAGTGGCGCCGAGCGCGACCTCATGATCGGTAATAGTGTGGAGCAACGCATTCAAGAAGCCAGCATTTTGTATGCGAATCGACAGCCCCACGTCGCTGCATCCATCTTGCTGGAAGCGGTCGCCGAAGTGCGTGATGATCCCGCTGAGCCTGTCGCATGGCAACTACTCCTTGAGCTTGCCGGTTTCGATCAGGACAAAGCCCGCTTCGAGGCGCTGGCCCTGCGCTACGCCGAACGCTTCGAAACCTCGCCACCACAATGGCGCATCCAGCATCAAGCTCACCCCGGTCCAGTGTCGTCGACCCCGATGTTGGCTTTCCGCGGCAAGCTACTGGGAAGCTCGACACCTGCGCTGGCACAGCTTGCGCAGGCTGCCACATCGCATTCGCAACTAACGCTTGATCTATGCAGCATCACCGAGCTTGATATCGCCGGTTGTAGCGAAATGCTAGCGCTGCTTTCGCGCTGGCAGCAGGAGGGAAAGGGTATCCGTGTCGCGTACTCGCCGATCTTGATTGACTTACTACGCGCAGAAATCCAGCAAGGCCGACGCGATGCGCATGACGCCGCGTGGCGACTACTGATCGAGCTGCTTCGAGTGAGTGGCGACGAGATCAGCTACGAAGATGCCTGCGTGGCCTACTGCCTGACCTATGAGTTATCGCCCCCCGCACCGATAGGCTTGGCGATGCATCATGTTGCGACGGTCTCAGATCTGATGCTGCCGGAGCAAATCCGCTACCCGGTAGATGAGTTACTGGAATCACTACGAACAGGCGCCAAACAACTTGACCATATCGTGCTCGACTGTCGGCAGTTGCGTCTGATCGAGTTCAACGCCGCTGCACCGCTACTGGCGGGCGTCACAGATCTGGCGCGGGGCAAAACGGTAGAATGGCGTGGTATGCCCCGCCTGGCATCGACGCTGCTGCAACTGATCAGTGGCGAAGGCAAGCTGAACATAAGTCATCGTCTGCCCTGACCGCGCTAGCGGTTCTATCTCAAAGAAATACATGGAACAATTTCACGGCACCACTATTCTTTCGGTTCGTCGCGGTGCGCAAGTCGCGCTCGGCGGTGATGGTCAAGTCACCCTGGGTAATGTGGTGATGAAGGGCTCGGCGCGTAAGGTGCGAAAACTGTTTCACGGCAAAGTGTTGGCCGGTTTCGCTGGCGGTACCGCCGATGCGTTCACGCTGCTGGAACGCTTCGAATCCAAACTCGAGGCACACCAAGGCAACCTGCTACGCGCCTCGGTCGAACTAGCCAAAGACTGGCGCACCGACCGTATGCTGCGCCGACTGGAAGCCATGCTGCTCGTGGCCGACCGTGAGGCAACCCTGATCATCACCGGTAACGGTGATGTGCTGGAGCCCGAGAAAGGTGTCGGTGCGATTGGGTCGGGTGGCAGCTACGCCCAGGCGGCCGCGCTGGCGCTGTTCGAAAATACCGAGCTTGCCCCAGCGGAGGTGGTGAAAAAATCACTCGGCATCGCGGGCGAGCTTTGCATCTACACCAACCTATCGCTGACCATCGAGACGCTGGACTGATACTGATGAACCTGACCCCACAAGAAATCGTCACCGAGCTCGACAAACATGTCGTCGGACAAGCCAAGGCCAAGCGCGCGGTCGCTATCGCACTACGTAATCGCTGGCGTCGGCAGCAAGTACCCGACCCGCTTCGACATGAGATCACACCGAAAAATATCCTGATGATCGGACCGACCGGTGTCGGCAAAACCGAGATCGCACGACGACTAGCCCGACTAGCGGATGCGCCTTTCATCAAAATCGAAGCCACCAAATTCACCGAGGTGGGTTATGTCG
>CAZLJL010000220.1:0-3158 GCA_964559785.1 uncultured Bifidobacterium sp. | reverse complement strand
GCACCGCCAGATCTTTTTTGCCTTGTAATAGCGGACGACGGAATTGCACTGGATCCTTACCAGCGGCGTGCGCGAGCTCATCAATAAAGCATTCGCGGTAGAACGGATTATTAGTATGTGCGACTGCACGCCAAAACCCTGGCGGTACGTGAACATCTCGCATCACATACTCGTTGGTGAAATTCGGTACAGCATACGGGTTATCTCTAAAAACTCGGGTATTAATCTGGTCAACACCGTCTTTGACGAATTGCGGGTAAACCGTAATCGCAATCGATTGGTCCGACTGCCGCACATGCCAACCCAGCCACTGACCATCTTTATCGAGCGCACCGCGAATCTTGACCAGCGATACCGGACGGTAGCGACCCTGACGCATGTCTTCTTCACGCGACCATTGCAAGCGGATGGGCGTACCGGGTAAGGCCATCGCGATTTTGACGGCCTGCTTGGTGAAATCCTGATGCGGACCGCGTCGACCAAACCCACCACCGGCATGCATTTTATGGATATGAATTTTTTGCAGTGGTAAGCCTGAAGCATCGGCTGCAGCGGCAATCGACGATTCGCCATTTTGCGTACCGACCCAAACTTCTAATTTGTCTGCCGTGTACAGCGCAGCAGCGTTTTGCGGCTCCATGGTGGCGTGATTCATAAAGCCGGTGTAAAACTCGGCCTCGAGTACTTTGTGCGCATTGGCGAATGCTTTATCAATATCGCCGTCCTTGCGTGCGATCGGCGCGTTCGCTTGCGTCAGGCCTTCGCGCAGATTGGCCATGATGGAATCGCTGGAAACTTTATCTTTATCGCCGTTCTCCCAGCTGACTTTTACTTTCTTGAGCGCCTCATTGGCTTGCCACCAGTTGGTGGCAAGCACCGCGACCCAGTCATCACCCGTGACAACATGCTTCACACCGGGCATAGCCTTGGCAGCGCTATCGTCATGGCTCTTCAAGAAACCACCGAAGACCGGGCTTTGCAAAATCGAGGCATGCAGCATGCCGGGTAGCCGAATGTCGGAGGCGTAGACTTGCGAGCCATTCACCTTGGCTGGTATGTCGAAGCGTGCAGGTGATGTACCCGCGATCTTCCAGTCTTTGGGATTTTTCAGCGGCGGGTTCTCTGGTACCGGCAGGGTAGATGCCAGCGCTGCCAGTTCACCATAACGCAATGTCTTGCCGGAACTGTGAATCACCTGACCATTTTCAGCACGGCACTCAGCCACCGGAACGCCCCATTGTTGTGCGGCGGCGGCAATCAGCATCATGCGTGCTGCGGCCCCACCTTTACGGACGTACTCGTGGGAGTCGCGGATGCCACGGCTACCGCCGGTTGACATGTCTTTCCAGATTTTGTTGCGGCGAATATGTTCGTTGACATCGGCGTACTCAGGGCGAACCTTGCGCCAATCGCAAGCAAGTTCTTCAGCCACCAGCTGCGCCAAGCCGGTAAAGGTCCCTTGGCCAAGCTCGGAGCGCGCAATGCGAATCGTCACTGTGTCATCGGGTGCGATCACTACCCAGTGCGTGACCTCGGCGGCGTCTGCGGCCGTGGCATTCATACCTTGTATACCCAGCACAAATGCGCCGCTCAGCGCAGCGGATTGCTTTAAGAAGGTGCGGCGCGAAGGGCGGGCGGGGATGCGGCTCATGCGATGACTCCGTGAGGTGAATTTTGTGTACCCGATTCTAAAGCATAGAAGAAATGCGCCACTTGAGGATGGGAAAGTGAATCAGGTGGCGCGACACGGTAAACTGACCCATAAAGGCTTAGGAGAAACATGATGGATGTCGCTTTAGTATTGCCTTGGCTGGTAGGTTTGGCGATGGGCTTGCTGCTGATGGCGCTATGGATGAGAAGTCGTTATGGCGCGGAGCAGGCCGTGGCGCAGGAACGCTTGCGCGCGCTTGAGGCGCAGCTCGTGCAGGCCACTGAATTAGCCAACCACTTGCAGACGCAGTTATCCGCGGTGCAGCGCGAGCTGGCAGCGGAGACGGCTCGCACTGCAGAGCAGCAGCGCCATTCAGAAGAGCAGCGCCTACGCTTACAAGAAATGAGCGAATCAGCGCGCAAGAGTTTGACCGAAGAATTTCAAAATCTGGCGAGTGCGATCCTGGAAGACAAGTCGCGCCGCTTCAGCGAGCAAAATCTGCAGAGTTTGGGGAATCTGCTGGACCCCTTCAAAGAACGACTCAACGAATTCAAGAAGCGGGTTGAGGAGATTCACTACCAAGACGCACAGCAGCAGGCGATGCTGAAGTCGGAATTGGATCATCTGAAATCCTTGAACCAGCAGATGACGGCCGAGGCGCATGATCTGGCGACCGCGCTGAAAGGACAGGCCAAAAAGCAAGGCAACTGGGGCGAGTTGGTTCTCGAGAATGTGCTCGCGCGCTCCGGCTTACAAGAAGGCAAGGACTACCGACGTGAGGTCAGTTTTAAAGGTGAAGATGGCAAGCAACGCCCGGATGTGATCATCTACTTGCCAGACGCTAAACACCTGATTGTGGATGCCAAGGTTTCGCTGAATGCCTACACGCGCTATGTCAACGCCGAGGAAGAACTCGATCGCAAGCAAGCGCTGTCCGAACATGTCAAAGCCGTCGCTGACCGTATCAAAGAGCTGGCCGACCGCCGCTACTTCGACCTAGGCGAGTTGAACTCGCCCGAAATGGTATTCATGTTCGTCCCTGTCGAGTCTGCATTTGTCGAGGCCTTGCGTGCCGATGAGAGCCTGTTCCAACAAGCTCTCGAGCGCAACGTGCTGGTGGCAACGCCGACGACGCTGCTGACCAGCCTGAACATCGTGCGTCAGCTATGGCGTCTTGAGAAACAAAACGCGCACAGTGCCGCTCTGGCGGAAAGCGCTGGCAAGCTTTATCACAAGCTGGCGGTGTTTGTTCGCTCCATGGAAGAGCTGGGCGGCAAACTCGATGCTGCACGTAACAGCTACACCAAAGCATTTGGTCAGCTGTATCAGGGGCGCGGCAATTTGATCAAGCAGGCGAAGGATTTCGAGCGCCTGGGAGTGTCGGTCAAAGCGGCACTGCCGCAGGATTTGGTCGACAAGGCTGAACTAGAGCTTGATCTGTTGCCGTATGCCGATCACGCCACGCCGATATCGGATGATGGCGAGCTGGCACTCGATGAGACCGCAG
>CAZLJL010000219.1:0-3169 GCA_964559785.1 uncultured Bifidobacterium sp. | reverse complement strand
ATGAAAAACTGCCCGCCGAAGCTGAATGAGAAGAGCGATCCTAACAAGTGGTTGTCTGACAAGAACGCCCCTTGGAAGAAGCTCGCAAATGAGAAGCCAAAAGGCGAGACCATCGCTTATGAGAAGCTGCTGCAAGCTTGGAAAGAAGGTCGCGTGAAGTAATCGACGCGTGACGCCGGGCGACATACACTGATGTCGCCCGGCGCGTTGGTTGGCTAAGTTTTTAATGCGCGGCGAGTCCGCGCATTTTTTTCCAGACCGGCTTCCACCAGCCGCTGCAGAAGGCCATCGCGGCGGCTGATGAAAACCTCGGAGGGAGACATGTCAGATTCATTCATCCTGGCGATCGACCAGGGCACGACCAGCTCACGCGCCATTTTGTTTAATCGTGCTGGCCGCATTCATGGCATCGCACAAAAGGAATTCCGGCAAATTTTTCCGAACCCCGGCTGGGTGGAGCATGACGCCAACGAGATTTGGCATTCGCAGCTTGAGGTTACGCATCAAGTACTGCGCGAGCATTCATTGACCGCTGCCGATGTCGCTGCGATCGGCATTACCAACCAGCGGGAAACCACCGTGCTGTGGGATCGCGCGACTGGTGAGCCTGTTGCGAACGCCATCGTTTGGCAAGACCGTCGCACGGCATCCTTTTGCGATGCGCTGCGTGCCGAGGGAAAGAGTGAACTGTTCCGCAGCAAGACTGGCTTGGTCATCGATGGCTACTTCTCTGGCACCAAGCTGCGCTGGTTACTTGATCATGTCCCCGGTGCGCGCGAGCGAGCTGAACGGGGCGAGCTAGCTTTCGGTACGGTTGATTCGTGGTTGATTTTCAAGCTATCGGGCGCCCACCTCACCGACACTAGCAATGCGTCGCGCACCATGCTGTTCAATATCCACACCCTCGATTGGGACGACGACATTTTGTCCTTGCTTCGGATACCCCGCGCAGTGCTTCCGACGATCGTGCCGAGCAGTGGCGTGGCCGCACACACTAACGCTGGGATTTTTGGACGCGAAATTCCTATCGCTGGTATCGCCGGCGACCAACAGGCAGCAACGTACGGCCAAGCTTGCTATCAGCCTGGGATGGTGAAAAGTACCTACGGTACGGGTTGTTTTATTTTGATGAACACCGGCACCGCGATGGAATCGCGCAATCAGCTCCTAACCACTGTGGGCTGGACAACCGGCCACGCAAATCCGCATCGTACCGATTACATGTTCGAAGGCGGTGTATTCATGGCAGGCGCAACCATCCAATGGTTGCGTGATGGCTTGAAGCTGATAAAAAGTTCTACCGAAGTGGAGGCGCTCGCCGCTTCTGTACCGGACAGCGACGGTGTGACTTTTGTACCTGCGTTTTCCGGACTCGGTGCGCCGCATTGGGATGCCTATGCGCGCGGCACCATGCTGGGTATTACGCGCGGTACACAGGCAGGCCATATCGCCCGCGCGGCGCTGGAAGGCATCGCCTTTCAAACCGCAGATGTGCTGACAGCTATGCAGAAGGACTCGGCAACGCCGCTACGAGAATTGCGTGTCGACGGCGGCGCGTCACGAAACAATTTACTCATGCAGTTTCAGGCGGACATATTGGGAGTACCCGTGGTGCGGCCAGAGGTCACTGAGACCACCGCACTCGGCGCAGGCTATCTCGCCGGGCTTGGCGTTGGGTATTGGGACTCGCAAGAAGAAATCGCGTCGCAATGGAAAGAAGAACACCGGTTTGAACCCAAAATGTCACCGGCTGAACGCCACGCGCGTCATGAGATCTGGCAGCGGGCAATCGCGCGCTCAGCGCAATGGGCCGATCATCATTAAAAAAGGCAGCCTCGGCTGCCTTTCTTCAAACATAACGCAGGTGTCGCTGTCTGATTAATGGTTACGCTTTTCGCGTAGACGGTGAATCGCTGCCAGCTGCGCGACTGCAATCGCGAGTTCGGCTTGCGCAACTGCGTAATCGATGTCGGATTTTTGGTTAACGAGTGCTTCCTCGGCCATTTTCTTCACTTCATTGGCTTTGGCTTCGTCGAGGTCTTTGCCACGAATTGCCGTGTCGGCCAACACCGTTACCGCGTTCGGCTGCACCTCCAGCACGCCACCCGCGACAAACACAAACTCTTCCTCGGCCTGACCAGGCACTCGGATCCGTACTGCACCCGGTTTGATGCGGGTAATCAACGGCGTGTGTCGTGGATAAATACCGAGCTGTCCCGCCTCGCCCGGCAGTGCAACAAACTCCGCTGGGCCGGAATAAATCTGCTCCTCGGCGGAGACGACGTCAACGTGAATAGTGTGTGCCATGGAAAGTCTTTTTCGGATGTCGGTGCCGGTTGCCGTTCTGTGCTGCTGCCCCGCCAACTGTTGGCGGGGGATCGGCATTACTGCATCTTGCTGGCTTTATCGATGGCCTCGTCAATCGTGCCCACCATGTAGAACGCTTGCTCAGGTAAATGATCAAGCTCGCCAGAGGCAATCATCTTGAAGCCCTTGATGGTTTCCTTCAGTGGCACATACTTGCCCGGCGCGCCGGTGAACACTTCAGCAACGTGGAAAGGCTGTGACAAGAAACGCTGCATCTTACGTGCACGTGCCACCACCAATTTGTCTTCCGGTGCGAGTTCGTCCATGCCGAGAATCGCGATAATGTCGCGCAATTCTTTATAGCGCTGCAGCGTACCCTGTACCGAACGTGCGGTGTCATAGTGATCCGGACCAACCACGTTAGGATCGAGCTGACGTGAAGTTGAATCGAGCGGGTCAACCGCAGGGTAGATACCCAGCGCCGCGATATCACGCGACAGAACCACGGTGGAGTCAAGGTGAGCAAAGGTGGTTGCTGGCGACGGATCGGTCAAGTCATCCGCTGGCACATATACGGCCTGGATGGAGGTAATCGAACCGACTTTGGTGGAGGTGATGCGCTCTTGCAGTTTGCCCATCTCTTCGGCCAGCGTAGGCTGATAGCCCACAGCGGACGGCATACGACCGAGCAGCGCAGACACTTCCGTACCCGCCAGAGTGTAGCGATAGATGTTATCGACGAAGAACAAAACATCACGGCCTTCATCGCGGAATGATTCTGCAATCGTCAAACCTGTCAGCGCGACGCGCAGGCGGTTACCCGGTGGCTCGTTCATCTGACCGTAGACCATCGCCACTTTCG
>CAZLJL010000218.1:0-3178 GCA_964559785.1 uncultured Bifidobacterium sp. | reverse complement strand
AAGCGTTTCGTGGATTGGATGCCTCAGCGGTGATGATGAATGATCACACCGCTTTTCGAGTCGATTGGATGCCCTTTGCAGGTCGCCGCCAATCAGGTTATGGCATCGGCGGTATTGGTCACACCATGAAAGACATGACGCAGGAAAAAATGATGGTGCTGTGAAGCAAGGACACTATCGAATCTAGTACCAAAAGAAACATGCCGCAGCAAAGATGTACGCCTTAGCAATGAATGTTTGATAAGATCGCAAGGTTTTTTCGAAGCCTGCAGCGATCTCCGTGAACAATCAATTTTTCAGGCCTGTTGTCCTGACGATCACTCTGTTTTTTCTTTGGGTGCTGATGTCCGGCATGATGACGCCCTTTCTGCTGATTGCAGGTCTGGGCTCGTCGATTGCGGTGACCTTCATGGTGCACCGCATGGGTCTGCTTCAAGCGACTGATCCTGGCCTGCAGCGCTTCTGGCGCTCGGTGGCTTACTTGTTTTGGCTGCTGCTGGAAATCATCAAGTCATCTTGGCAGGTGACGCGCATTATTCTTCATCCGGCGCTGCCGATCAGTCCTACCTTGGTGCGCTTTCGTCCAACGCAAAAAACCTTGAGCGGCTTGGTCATTCACGCCAACTCAATCACGCTGACGCCGGGTACCTACACGATAGAAGCAAGCCTCGACAGCATGCTAGTGCACGGGCTAACGAGCACTGGCGCTGAAGGTGACGTTGATTCGGAAACCGATCGTCGTGTGACGCAATTGGAGCAGGCATGACGATGTTTATGGCAGCCACGCTGGCCTTGCTCGTCACGCTGGCGCTGATGGTCGTCAGGTTAGCGCTGGGCCCGACCGTGTTCGATCGGCTTCAGACCGCTAACTCGATTGGTACCGTGGCCATGTTGTTGCTGGCAACGCTAGGCTTTGTGAGAGGGCGGCCTGATTTTCTTGATCTGGCACTGGTGTACGGTTTCTTGAACATCATCGGCACGATCGCGGTACTGAAATTTTTCAAATATGGCGATCTCGGTGATGACGGCGGCAGCAAGCTACCGCAAAAGGAAACGCCATGATTCTGCCGCCGGTGATTATCGATGGACTCTCATGGGTGCTACTGATTGCAGGTAGTTTTTTCAGCATCGTCGGTGCCATCGGCATGCTACGCATGCCCGACGTGTTCACCCGTATGCACGCTGCCAGTGTGACTGAGACTCTCGGCGTTGCGTTGATCCTGCTGGGCTTGATGCTGCAGTCCGGGCTGAATCTGGTGAGTGCCAAGCTGCTGATGCTGGGCGTACTGATTTTTATCGCCGGTCCAACTGCTACCCATGCAATCGCACATGCGGCCATGCTACGTGGCCTGAAGCCCATCTTGAAGAGTGACCGCTCAGAGGAAAGCTCCTCATGAGTCAAACATTCGACACGGTGCTGTTGCTTGCGCCCATGGTGATGATGCTGGTCACCGTGGTGCTGATCATTATCGGACGCAATCTGTTTGGTGTAGTCGTGCTGACGGGTGCATATAGCTTTTTGATGGCCACCGTTTTGTTCATCCTCGATGCCATCGATGTCGCGATGACAGAGGCTGCGGTAGGTGCTGGCATTTCGACGGTTTTGCTTCTCGGCGCCTTGCGCTTGTGCGGCTGGCATGACACCAAACCCATGCATAGGCCGTGGGGTAAGTTGGTTCTATCGGGTGTGCTGGCTGCACTGCTGATGATTGGCATGGTCGGACTCCCCGAATTCTCAGACCCGGCATCCCCTATCCATCAACACGTAGCACCGCGCTATTTAATCGACTCTCAAAAAGAAATTGACGTGCCGAATGTCGTGACCGCAGTGCTTGCCAGCTACCGAGGCTACGACACGCTGGGTGAAACTACTGTGGTATTCACCGCGGGTGCCGGTGTGATCGCGCTACTGCGTCGACGCCGCCGTGATCGATTGAAGGCAGCGCAACCAGGGGGTAACGATGCGGCATGACCCGATCCTGCAAGTTGTCGCACGGCTGCTGATTCCTTTCATTCTGCTGTTCGCTCTCTATGTCCAGTTCCATGGTGACTTCGGCCCGGGCGGTGGTTTTCAGGCGGGTGTGATTTTCGCTGCAGGCATCATTCTTCATGGCTTGATTGCCGGACTCGAAGCGGCGAAAAAAATTCTGCCCGAGCGCCTGGTAGAAGCCATGATGGCCATCGGTGTTCTGCTTTATGCAGGCGTTGGTTTTGCCGGCATCTTCTTGGGAGGGGCCTACCTGGATTATTCGGTACTTGATCATGACCCGATTCATGGTCAGCACCGCGGTATTTTTTGGGTAGAAGTCGGAGTTGCGACGACGGTATGCGGTGTGATGCTGAAAATTTTTTATATGTTTGCGGGTCGCGGTGACGTCGACCAAGACGACTAGCACCGACGCATATGACTACTGGCGGCTACTTCACCTATATCGTGACTTACTTGCTGATGACAGCAGGTTTGTTCATCATTATCGCGCGCGGCAACCTGATCAAAAAACTGATCGGTCTCGGGATTTTCCAGACCTCGGTATACCTTTTGTACATAGGTCCTGCAAAACTACTGGCCGGCACAGCACCGATCTTGGCGAGTGGCTACTCGGTGTACTCGAATCCGCTGCCCCATGTCTTGATCCTCACAGCCATCGTGGTCGGCGTTGCAACGCTGGCACTTGGCTTGGCCCTGGTAGTACGAATCCGTGAAGCCTACGGCAGCATTGAAGAAGATGAAGTGCTGGCGGAAGATCAGGCAAACACCAGCACCACAGGACACGCATGAGCCTCAGTAGTCATCTACCGGCCTTGCAGGTCGTCATACCGCTCGCCAGTGCACCACTTGCGTTGCTGATTCGTCAGCGCCATCTGACCTGGGCCATGATGGTCATGGTCTCGTGGCTGAGCTTGGCGATCTCTATCCTGCTTTGGCACCAGGTGAGCGATGGCTCTGTCATCTCTTACGCGATTGGTTCGTGGCCGCCGCCATGGGGCATTGAATATCGGGTCGATAGTCTGAATGCTTTCGTGCTCGTTCTGATTTCCGGGACTGCGGCGCTGGTGGTGCCGTTTTCACTGCACAGCATTGAACAGGAGTTGCACCAACAGCAGCACTACCTGTTCCACACCATGTTCGCGCTGTGCCTTGCCGGCCTGCTGGGCATTACGATCACTGGCGACGCTT
>CAZLJL010000217.1:0-3184 GCA_964559785.1 uncultured Bifidobacterium sp. | reverse complement strand
GCCAGATGCCGCTGCATCGGCGTTTGCCGAAGCGCGGTTTCAAATCGCCTTCCAAACCATTTAAAGCTCAGGTTCGTCTCGGTGATTTGGCTAAATTGCCGGTCGACCAGATCGACATGTTGGCGTTGAAGCAGGCGGGTCTGGTACCTGAGCTGGCGCGTAGCGTACGTGTGATCAAGGCCGGTGAGATCAGCAAAAAACTGGTTCTCAAAGGCGTGATCGTCACCGCGGGTGCAAAAGCTGCAATTGAGGCAGCGGGCGGCTCGGTCGAGTAAACCGCATCACTCATAAACACACGTGGCCACAGCATCCAAATCGGTTAAGAGCTCAGCGAGCGGTTTCCCATGGAACCGCCTCTGGTTCTTGCTGGGTGCGCTAATCGTTTTCAGGATTGGCGCGCATATCCCGGTGCCGGGTATCGATCCTGTGCAGTTGGAAACGTTGTTTAACCAGAACCGTGGGGGCATCCTTGGGATGTTCAACATGTTTTCTGGCGGTGCGCTGTCGCGTTTTACGATATTTGCGCTCGGGATCATGCCGTACATCTCGGCCTCGATCATTATGCAGCTGCTGACCGTCGTGTCACCGCAGCTCGAAGCGATCAAGAAGGAAGGTGAGTCCGGTCGCCGCAAGATCACCCAATACACGCGCTACGGCACCCTGGTGTTGGCCACATTTCAGGCCTTGGGTATTGCAGTGGCGCTTGAAGCCCAAGCGGGCCTGGTCATCGATCCAGGTCTGGCATTTCGCTTCACGACGGTTGTGACCTTGGTTACCGGCACGATGTTCCTGATGTGGTTGGGAGAGCAGATTACTGAACGTGGTCTGGGCAACGGTATTTCGATCATTATTTTTGCAGGTATCGCAGCTGGCTTACCGAGTGCGATTGGTGGATTGTTCGAATTGGTGCGCACAGGCTCAATGCATGCGCTGACTGCAATCCTGATCTGTGTTCTGGTTGGTCTGGTGACTTATGCGGTTGTGTTTATCGAGCGTGGTCAGCGAAAGATTTTGGTCAACTACGCGAAACGCCAGGTCGGTAACAAAGTGTATGGTGGCCAGAGTAGTCATCTGCCGCTCAAGCTAAACATGGCAGGGGTTATCCCGCCGATTTTTGCGTCGTCGATCATTTTGTTTCCAGCGACGATTACCAGTTGGTTTACTTCCGGAGACGCCAGTGGTGGTGTGGTTCGTTTTCTGAAGGATTTGGCAGCATCTTTGGCGCCTGGCGAGCCGATTCATGCATTGTTGTATGCGGCAGCGATCGTATTCTTTTGTTTCTTCTACACCGCATTGGTTTTCAATAGCAAGGAAACCGCTGACAACCTGAAGAAAAGTGGTGCATTTGTTCCAGGCATTCGGCCCGGCGAGCAGACTAGTCGTTATATCGACAGGATCTTGACGCGTCTGACCCTGGCTGGTGCGGTTTACATCACGGTGATCTGCTTGCTGCCAGAATTTCTGATCGCGCGCTGGAACGTACCGTTTTATTTTGGTGGGACCTCGCTGCTGATTATCGTTGTGGTGACCATGGACTTCATGGCGCAAGTGCAAAATTATGTGATGTCGCAGCAGTATGATTCTTTGCTGCGTAAAGCGAATTTCAAGGGTGGGATTCCGACCCGTTGAGCGAGAGGAATAGACGGCTTATATGTCCAAAGACGACGTGATTCAAATGCAGGGGGAGATTCTCGAAAACCTCCCGAATGCGACCTTCAGGGTGAAGCTTGAAAATGGCCATGTCGTACTTGGACACATATCCGGAAAAATGAGGATGAATTACATCCGGATTCTGCCCGGTGACAAAGTGACGGTTGAGCTGACGCCGTACGACCTAAGTCGGGCCAGGATTGTTTTTAGAACCAAGTAATCGCCTTACCAGCAATCGAAAGATAGAAAGAAGAGGGCAAACATGAAAGTGCTCGCATCAGTAAAACGGATCTGCCGTAAGTGCAAGATCATCAAGCGCAAAGGCGTCGTTCGCGTCATTTGTACCGAACCGCGCCATAAGCAGCGCCAGGGTTAATCAAGCTTAGCGATCGAGGGACAACGCATGGCACGTATTGCAGGGGTCAATATTCCCAACCATCAGCACACCGTTATCGGCCTAACCGCCGTTTTCGGTATCGGTCGTCCGCGCGCCGAGTTAATTTGCGCGAACACGGGCGTACCTACCACCAAGAAGGTAAAGGATCTCGACGACAACGAGCTCGAGAAGCTGCGCGATGAGATCGGCAAATTCATCGTCGAGGGTGACCTTCGCCGTGAAGTGTCGATGAACATCAAGCGCCTGATGGATCTCGGCTGCTACCGAGGCCTGCGCCACCGCAAGGGCTTGCCGGTTCGCGGTCAGCGTACCCGTACCAACGCGCGGACCCGTAAAGGCCCACGTAAAGCAGCGCAAGCGCTGAAGAAGTAATCCCGTCGCGGACACAAGGACACCACCATGGCAAAAGCATCGAACAACGCCGCTTCGCGCGTTCGGAAGAAGGTCAAGAAGAACGTCGCTGAGGGCATCGCGCACGTTCACGCCTCTTTCAATAACACCATCATCACCATCACCGATCGCCAGGGCAATGCCCTGTCGTGGGCGACCTCGGGCGGTGCTGGCTTCAAGGGCTCACGTAAATCGACCCCGTTCGCAGCACAGGTCGCTGCCGAGGCTGCTGGCAAGGTCGCGGTTGAGTGTGGCGTGAAAAACCTCGAGGTTCGCATCAAGGGCCCCGGCCCGGGCCGCGAGTCTGCGGTGCGTGCGCTAAATAGCCTCGGCATCAAGATTACCCAGATCCAGGACGTCACACCGGTACCGCATAACGGTTGCCGTCCACCTAAGCGTCGCCGCATCTAAATTTCGGCTTCGCTGTTGTTGTCCGTGACCCGCCGCGCAACGGCGGGTTTTGTTCTAAGACCACCGTTCGGTAGCAGGCAGACCGAACTAGCGTTTCAAGGCGTTGTGCCTGAGGCGTCATCAACGTAGAGGAAATACCGTGGCACGTTACATTGGACCAAAAGCAAAGCTTTCCCGCCGTGAAGGCACCGACCTGTTTCTCAAGAGCGCACGGCGTTCGCTGGAATCCAAGTGCAAGCTGGATTCCAAGCCAGGGCAGCATGGCCGTACTTCAGGTGCGCGCACTTCCGACTACGGCAATCAGTTGCGTGAAAAGCAGAAGGTCAAGCGCATGTA
>CAZLJL010000216.1:0-3205 GCA_964559785.1 uncultured Bifidobacterium sp. | reverse complement strand
GAAGCCAAACGTCTTGCCGAGCTGAGTCAGGCCTGCTGTGAGAAGGTGCTGGCCGCTGTCTCGCTGCTCCATAGCATGGACAACGTGACTGAGATTCTCGCAATCTGCTCAGAGATTGATCGACTTGAGTCCGATGCTGATCATGTGATGCGCGCGGCCATGTCCAAGCTGTTCCGCGAAGAGCCAGACGTTCGCAACCTGATTAAGTTGAAAGCGATTTATGAAATCCTCGAGAGCGTGACAGACCGCTGCGAGGATGTCGCTAATATCGTTGAGGGCATTATTGTCGAGAACGCCTGAGCCGGCACGTCCGAATCTTCTCGCACTGATTGACCCATGCAGACAATTACGATCAGCCTGTATACGCTGGCGCTGTTAGTCGCTCTGGCATTGCTATTCGATTTCATGAATGGCTTCCATGATGCAGCGAACGCAATTGCGACTATTGTTTCCACCGGCGTCCTCAAGCCCCACCAAGCCGTCGTGCTGGCTGCTTTTTTCAACTTCATCGCCATCGCCGTTTTTCAGTTGAATGTGGCGACGACCGTCGGCAAGGGAACAATTGAGCCATCGATCGTTGATCACTACGTGGTATTCGGTGCACTTGTCGGCGCCATCATATGGAATCTGCTGACCTGGTACTACGGTATTCCCTCGTCATCCTCGCACGCATTGATCGGTGGCTTAATCGGCGCGGCAGTTGCGAAAGAAGGAACCAGCGCCTTGATTGCCTCTGGCCTGATCAAGACCATCACCTTCATTATTTTGTCGCCGGCGCTAGGTTTCCTGTTTGGGTCTTTGATCATGTTGCTGGTGTCATGGCTGTTCGTGCGTAGTCATCCGCAGCGTATCGATAAGTGGTTCCGGCGGATGCAATTGGTTTCCGCATCAATGTATAGCTTGGGTCACGGCGGCAATGACGCACAAAAAACCATGGGCATCATCTGGATGCTGCTGATTGCTGCGGGGATGGTGGCCGCTGAGGATATGCGTCCACCTACTTGGGTGATCGTGAGTTGCTACGTCGCCATCGGCGCTGGTACGCTTTTCGGCGGATGGCGTGTCGTGAAGACGATGGGTCAGCGCATTACGAAGCTCAGGCCCGTCGGCGGCTTTTGTGCCGAGACAGGTGGTGCAATGACACTATTCATTACCACTGCGCTGGGCATCCCGGTGTCGACAACTCACACCATTACAGGCGCGATTGTCGGTGTGGGCTCATCACACAAAATGTCCGCGGTGCGTTGGGGCATCGCGGGCAACCTCGTCTGGGCTTGGGTGTTTACGATCCCGGCCTCGGCGTTTGTCGCGGCCATTGCTTGGTGGGTAGGGCGCCAGATTCTATAGCGCCTCCAACCGCGCTAGCGACATTGTGTTGCAGCCTTTTAAAGCACTTCACTCGCGTGATCTGCCAATCGTGAGCGTTCACCGCGCGCTAAAGTCACATGGCCACTGTGTGACCAGCCCTTGAACCGGTCAACCACATAGGTCAAGCCACTTGAGCCCTCGGTGAGGTATGGCGTATCAATCTGCGCGATATTGCCGAGGCAAACAATCTTGGTGCCGGGACCGGCGCGGGTAACGAGCGTCTTTACCTGTTTTGGCGTCAGATTCTGAGCTTCATCGATGATCAGGTACTTGTTGACGAAGGTACGACCGCGCATGAAGTTGAGAGATTTGATCTTGATTCGTGAACGGATCAATTCCTGGGTCGCCGCACGTCCCCACTCACCTGCATCTGAATCCGACTTGTTGAGCACTTCCAAGTTATCGTCGAAGGCGCCCATCCAGGGCCCCATTTTTTCTTCTTCAGTACCGGGCAAGAAGCCGATATCTTCGCCGACTGGCACGGTGACGCGGGTGACAATAATTTCGTTATAGAGCTTTGTTTCGAGTACTTGTGCGAGACCGGCAGCGAGTGCCAGCAGTGTCTTGCCAGTCCCTGCCTGGCCGAGCAAGGTGACGAAGTCGCACTCGGGATCCATCAGAAGGTTCAGTGCGAAGTTCTGCTCGCGATTGCGTGCGGTGATGCCCCAGACATTATTTCGGCTGTGGCCGTAGTCGCGCAGAGTACGCAAGACGGCAGTCTTGCCATTGATCTGGACGACCTGACCATTGAACGGCGCCTCTCCATTTTTGGGTTCGGTGTAGACAAATTGGTTTACCAACATTGCTGGTACCAAAGGACCGGTAACGCGGTAATAGGTCGTGCTCGACCCATGACGATTTTCTTGCCACGACTCCATGCCCTTGCCGTGCTTCACCCAGAAATCGTCGGGGAGTTGCAGAATGCCGCCATAGAGCAGGTCGGTATCTTCGAGTACATGGTCGTTGAAGTACTCCTCGGCGGGCAGGCCGAGTGCACGGGCCTTGATGCGCATGTTGATGTCTTTCGACACCAGCACCACCGGACGACCCTGTTGGGATTGCAGCGCGCGAACGACCCCCAAGATCTGGTTATCTGCTTTGCCCTCGGGGAGACCCTCGGGCAGCGCCCAGTTCTGCAACTTGGTCTGGAAATACAAACGGCCACCCGCATCCTTATTGCCCAGCTTGTTGAGCGGGATACCGTTATCAATGGCGCCCTCGGAAACATCGGCCACCAGCGCATCAAGGGAGCGTGATACCTGGCGCGCATTGCGCGCCACCTCGGACATACCCTTTTTATGGTTGTCCAGCTCTTCCAAGGTGATCATCGGCAGATAGACATCGTGTTCCTCGAAGCGGAACAGTGAGGTCGGGTCATGCATCAGGACGTTGGTGTCGAGTACGAACAGCTTAGTGATGCCGCGCTTGTCGGCGAGTTTGCTGGTCTGCGATTTACCAGTGCTGTCTGACCGGGGCTTGCGCTCAGCAGGTTTCTCAGCGCTGGGTAACTCGGTCTTCGCCTTCGCCACCGGTGTATTGCTCACCAGCGCAATGGCTGGTCGGACGATTCTGCCTTTTTCTGCCTTCGGGTAATCAGCTTGGGAAAGTAATGCTGCGGGTTTACTGGGCATTTTAGGCAGGGGCATCAGAACCTCTTTCTGAGAATAGACGCGGGTAAATACGCGGCGGCACTTGAATACCGCCCGGAAAAAAAGAAAGGCTGTTCAAGCCGAAGGTGAATCACCTTCTTCTCAAACAGCCGCTTTTGTAAATACTTTAGAAGATTCAATGGCTTAGATAATCTCAGCCGAGGCCCTCGATGAATTCAAGCACCTCA
>CAZLJL010000215.1:0-3212 GCA_964559785.1 uncultured Bifidobacterium sp. | reverse complement strand
ACTCGGAGTCATTCGCCCACTGAACTGCTTGGTCGTCGTCGGTGAAGCGGGTAATCGAGACCACTGGACCGAATACCTCGCGACGAACAATCTCATCATCTTGTAGCGCACCCGCAATCACGGTCGGCTCATAAAAGAAACCCGCACCAGCACGAATAGCGCCGCCGGTCGTAATCTGCATGTGACCCACCATTTGCGCACGCTCGACAAAGCTTGCCACCCGATTGCGTTGACGGTCAGAGATCAATGGACCAATCTCGACATCATCCTCATCCTGTGGTCCGACCTTGATACTTGCCACCGCAGCGGTGAGATCAGCCACCAAGTTTTCATAGATTTTTGGACCAGCATAAATCCGGCATGCCGCAGTACAGTCTTGACCGGCGTTGTAATAGCCGAAAGTACGCACGCCCTCCACCACCGAGGCAAGATCAGCATCGTCCAGCACAATCACCGGTGCCTTACCGCCTAGCTCCAGATGGGTGCGTTTCAAACTACCGGAGGCTGCTTGCAGAACTTTACGTCCGGTTGCGACATCTCCTGTGATGGACACCATCCGAACCTTCGGATGCTCGACCAGCACCTGCCCCACACTGCTACCCCTACCGCAAATCACGTTCAACACGCCCGGCGGCAAAATTTCTGCTGCGAGCTGCGCGAAATAGAGTGCGGTCAGTGGCGTTTGCTCACTGGGCTTGAGCACCACGGTATTTCCTGCGGCAATTGCAGGCGCCACTTTCCATGCCGCCATCAGCATCGGGTAATTCCATGGGGCGATCGAACCGACGACGCCTACCGGATCGCGCCGGATCATACTGGTGTGGCCACTTAAATATTCACCAGCAGCAGTACCGGTCATACAACGCGCCGCGCCTGCAAAATAGCGGAAGCAGTCAACAATCGCAGGTATCTCATCACCGAGCGCACGTGCATAGGGTTTGCCACAATTCAGCGATTCAAGACGCGCGAAGGTCTCCGCATTGTTTTCTATGGCAGATGCGAGTTGCAATAACAGCGCGGAGCGCTCACCGGGTGTGGTCTGCGACCAACTGGCAAACGCATGTTCAGCGGCATCGACCGCACGTGACACCTGCTCCGGCGAAGCCTCGGGCACATCGCACAGGGCGATACCCGTGGCTGGGTTGATCACATGCTCGACCGGACCCTCACCGCGTTCATTACGGTTATTGATTATCAGCTCGGTTGGGAGGGTTACATTATGCGCTGCGGAATTTGCCATGGTGTTATCTCCTCTTGTCATCATCGTCGAACATCGTCATCGCCGCGCTGTGTTAACCAATACGCAGCGACAATGGGTATGAAAGTCATCGCGATAATGAACACCGCGACAACATTGGTGACCGGGCGTTGCCGAGGCCGTATCAGCTCTTGCAACATCCAGATCGGCAAGGTTGTTTGCTGCCCTGCCGTGAAGGTAGTGACAATCACTTCGTCGAAACTCAATGCAAAAGCGAGTAATGCACCCGCCAGCAAAGCAGAGCCCAGCTGGGGCAACACGACATAGAAAAAAGTTTGGAACGCGTTCGCCCCAAGATCCATCGAAGCTTCAATCAGCGATGGGCTTAGACGCCGTAGACGTGCAACCGCATTGTTATAGACCACGACAATACAGAATGTTGCGTGGCCAATTACGATAGTCCAGAAACTGAATGGCACATCTGCCGAGTGATAGGCGGACCGCAGCGCGATTCCCGTCACCACGCCCGGCAATGCGATTGGCAAAATCAATAACAAAGAAATTGCGTCGCGGCCGAAAAACTTGGACCGAGCTAGCGCACCTGCCGCCAGTGTGCCGAGTATCAAAGCAAGGGCGGTCGCACTTAGCGCCACCTGTACCGACAAGGTCACCGCATTCCACACGTCCACCCGATCGAGCGCCACGGAAAACCATTGGGTTGTCAGTGACGGCGGTGGGAATACATAGCTCTTGTCTTCGCTACTGAAGGCATACAAAACAATCAATGCAAGCGGCACGTGCAGAAACAGTACACCGCCGATCGTGGCTAACGTGAGCCCCAGGGAGGGTCGCGCACTTAACGGCGTATCAGAGCGCATCAAAGGCTCCCTTCCGCTTGGCCAACCAGAGGTAGATGGCAATAATAATGATCGGCGCAATCGAGAACGCAGCTGCAAAAGGTAAATTACCTGCGATTCCCTGCTGACGATAGACCACCTGACCGATGAACAGCGTTGAGTTACCGATCACCTGAGGGATGATGTAATCACCGAGCGTCAAAGAAAAAGAAAAAATCGATCCCGCCGCGATACCGGGCATCGCCAGTGGCAGGATCACCGTCCAGAAGGTACGACGAGGATGGGCACCAAGATCTGCTGACGCCTCAATCAGTGACGGTGGTATGCGCTCGATTGAAGCCTGAATCGGCAGTATGACAAACGGCAACCACATGTAGACAAATACGACGAAGGTGCCGAGGGGCGAAAAACTCAGCGAGTTACCACCGACCACGGGTGCCGACAAAATTGTATCCAGCAGCCAGGAAAGATGAAGTTGCGTCACTAGCCATGCAATGGCGCCCTCCTTCGCAAGCAGCAGTTTCCAGGCGTATAGCCGCACCAAATAACTGGACCACAGTGGCAACATGACCGCGACATACAAAATCGCCTTAGTCGTGCCCCGCGTGTAACGAGCCATCATGTATGCCAGCGGGAAGCCAATCGATACGCTCGTGATCGTGACGAGCGTTGCCATGACGATGCTTCTACGGATCACATCAAGATTCGCAGGTTCTAGCAGCGCAACAAAATTCTGTAGTCCGACCTCGTATACGATCGTGCCGGAAAAATCATCCAAACGAAAAAAGCTCTGCGCTAGCAGCGTAAAGAGTGATCCAAGATAGATCACGCTGAACCAAAGTAGCGGTGGAATCAGCAGCAGTAAGGGCAACAGATACTGTCGCCGCAGCAAGTACGTGGAAAGTCGATCGCCAAGCCCAGCGCCGATCTGCGCGCCAGCGTTGAGTGTGGAGACCCGAGCGCCGCTCATACCGAAACTGATGGTCTCAATGGATGGACAGCCGAAGCATCCCAATGAAGATGCACGGTGTCACCGATGGCGGGTTGTACCGAACTCACTGGCAAATCTACCATCAGAACCACTGCCAACGGACACCGCACCTTGATTCGCCAGAATGAGCCGAAGTACTGTATCGCCTCAACCTGGCCTGAAATAC
>CAZLJL010000214.1:0-3232 GCA_964559785.1 uncultured Bifidobacterium sp. | reverse complement strand
CTTCTTGCTCGAACTGCTCGATGATCACTGTGCTGGTGTACGGCAGCTCATCACCTACAAAGCGAAAAACCTTCTCGCGCACGATTTCAGCGGCGAGGAATTTTTCACTGCGATCGGTGATATCGTCTTCATCGAAAATTCGCTCACCCTCAGGTAAGTACTGACGAATTTCTCGCTCCAGTCGGTCGAGTTGAAAGCCTTGCTTGGCCGAGACGGGGACGATGGCAGAAAAATTGAATTTTTCAGCGACCTGCTGCGCGAAATTCATCAGACTAGCCTTGTCCTTGACGTGATCGGACTTGTTGATCACCAGGATAGTCGGCACAGTGGACGGCAACAGTGACAGTACTTTTGCATCGGCATCGCCGAAATGGCCTGCCTCAACCACGAACAGCACCACATCGGCCGCAGTGAGTGTGTTGGTGACGGTACGATTCAGCGTTTTGTTCAGCGCATTGCCGTGACGCGTTTGAAAGCCAGGCGTATCGATGTACACATACTGCGCATCGGCATGGGTCTGTATACCCGTGATGCGGTGGCGCGTGGTTTGCGCCTTGCGCGAGGTAATGCTGACCTTGGCACCAATCAGCTTGTTCATGAGGGTGGACTTGCCCACATTGGGCCGTCCGACAATCGCGATATAGCCGCACCGAAAATCAGCGGCGGCGGGCGCAGTGCTCATGCAGATTTGCTTTGACTGACCGACGCCACTTGCGAAGCATCCCCATCCAGCGGCAGCTCATCCTGTTCCTTGGCGGCGGCGACTTTGGATGGTCGGCTGGGTCGCTTCTCGGGTTCCGGGGGTTCGGACTGTATGGTCGCGATGCCGGCCAGTTTCAGCTGTGCCGTGCGCTGTCGGGTTTTCTTGGGTTCGGTCGGTGCTTTAACCAGCGCAAGTTGCACTGCCTCGAGTGCCAGCCGGGCGGCTGCCTGCTCGCCTGCACGGCGGCTGCCGCCGGTGCCAAATACTTGAATATCGAGTTTAGGAACCAGACACTCGATCTCGAATTCCTGATTATGCGCAGCGCCATGGGTGGCAACCACGTTGTACTGCGGTAGCGGAATCTTTTTACCCTGCAAGAACTCCTGCAGTAATGTTTTGGCGTCTTTACCCAAGGTTTTTGGGTCGACGGTTTGCAGGATCGGCACATACATGGCACGGATCACATCACGCGCCGCATCGAACCCGCTATCGAGATAAATCGCGCCGAACAAGGCCTCGAGAGTATCGGCGAGAATCGACGGACGCCGGAAACCACCCGACTTCAACTCACCCTCGCCTAGCCTTAAAAACTGCGACAGTTCGAGTCGCTGCGCGATTTCATAGAGTGACTGCTGCTTGACCAGATTGGCGCGTAGACGCGAGAGGTCACCCTCGTCGATCTTGTTGAATTTTTCGAACAGCAGCGCGGCGACCACACAGTTAAGCACCGAGTCGCCCAGAAACTCTAGGCGTTCATTGTGCAGACTGCTATGGCTGCGATGTGTCAAAGCCTGCTGCAGCAGCGCAGTGCTCTTGAAGGTGTGGCCCAGCCGTTGTTGCAGTAGCGCGATATCCATTGCGTCTCGCTGCTATTTCGCAGCCTCGTCCTGCCCATCGTCGACGTTACTACCTCGATACTCGATCAGCAGACTGGTGGGGCCGAACAAGGGGATTCGCTTTTCATATTTGAAACGAACCCGCATGGCGTCACCACGACCGCTAATCTCGAGATCCTTGCCCCGCAGGGTATCTGAAAACCCAACCGATGCCATCTGGTCAAAACGCTCGCGAAGCTCGGCCGGTGTATCAGACACTGCGGCCGCTGCAACCACCGCCTTCTTGATCGCCCAGTATTCCAGTACCCCAGGCCCCGCTCTGGCGACCAGCATGCCGGACATACCCAGTACCAGTAAGGTGCTGATCAACCCGAACAGGGAAAATCCCCGCTGGCCTTGCTTGATGCCCACAGGGACTGCTTGATCCCCGATCGGTAAATTCACTGGAACCCACCGATGCGCTTGAAATCACCCAGGTTCATCCAGACGAAAAATGCCTTTCCGACAATATTTTTCTCTGGCACGAAGCCCCAATAGCGTGAATCCAAACTGTTATCCCGATTATCGCCCATCATGAAGTAATGTCCAGCCGGTACCTTGCACTCAAAGCCCTCCAAGTCGTAACGGCACAGCTCGTGCTGCGGGAAGTAGTCAGGGCTGGGTACATACGGCGGCAACTTGCCGTCATTCAGGATGGCGTGGTTCACGCCGGTCAGATCTTCGCGGTAATGCTCAAAGTATTGCAGCCGGTCTTCGTCCAGGTAGTCGGGCAGTTTTTCATAGACGACTTCTTTGCCGTTGACTGACAGTCGCTTGTTTTTGTACAGCACCGTGTCGCCCGGTACGCCGACCACGCGCTTGATGTAATCCAGCGAAATGTCTTTCGGGAACTTAAAGACCATGACATCGCCGCGCTGCGGGTCATTGATGGGAATGATCTTCTGGTTCACGACCGGCAGGCGTATGCCATACGTGAATTTATTCACCAGAATCAGATCGCCAATCTGGAGTGTCGGCAGCATCGAGCTGGAGGGGATCTTGAATGGCTCGAACATGAATGAGCGAAACAAGAACACTGCAGCAATCACCGGAAAGAAACTACCGGTGTAGGCAATCCAAGTAGGTTGTTGCTGCAGCCGTTCAACCAAGTCAGCGCGCGCGCTGGGGTCAGGCTTGATGCCGCTGTCGACCAACTTGGCCTGTCGCGCATCGAACTCAGCAAGCGCTTCTTCTGCCAAACGACGTCGCTTCGGTGCGTGATGCAGCTTGTCGTAAAGCCAGACCAAACCGGTAGCAATCGTTAGCAGCAACAGAATCAGGGCGAAATTACCCAGTATTGATTGCATCGTCATTTACTTTTCTTCCACTTGTAGGATCGCCAGGAAAGCCTCCTGCGGGATCTCGACAGAGCCCACCTGCTTCATGCGCTTCTTACCAGCCTTTTGTTTCTCGAGCAGCTTGCGCTTACGGCTGATATCGCCCCCATAGCATTTGGCGAGCACGTTCTTGCGCAAGGCCTTTACATTCTCGCGCGAGATGATGTTGGAACCAATCGCTGCCTGAATCGCCACATCGAACATCTGACGCGGGATCAACTCGCGCATTTTCGCTGCCACTGCGCGGCCGCGGAAAGGCGCATTCGAGCGGTGCACGATGATGGCAAGTGCATCGACTTTTTCGCTGTTGATCAGCA
>CAZLJL010000213.1:0-3247 GCA_964559785.1 uncultured Bifidobacterium sp. | reverse complement strand
TGCTGGCCATCGGTGGCAGCACCACCCGCCTGCTCGATGATGAGCGACATCGGATTGGCCTCGTACATCAATCGCAACTTGCCGGGCTTATCAGGATCACGCGCATCGGCTGGATACATGAAGATGCCACCACGATTCAAGATGCGGTGGACGTCAGCCACCATTGATGCAATCCAGCGCATATTGAAATTTTTGCCACGCGGACCGGCCTTTCCTTGTTCAAGCTCGTCGACATAGCGGCGGACCGGTGGGAACCAGTGGCGTGCATTTGAGGCATTAATCGCGTATTCAGCGGTGTCGGCAGGAATCTTAATATCTCGCTGCGTCATTACCCACGAACCCATCTCGCGATCAAGCGTGAAGCAGTTGACGCCGTTGCCTGTGGTGAGTACCAGCATGGTCTGCGGACCATAAACCGCATAGCCAGCAGCGACTTGCTTGGTACCCGCTTGCAGGAAATCTTGCTCACTGGGTTCCTGCATGCCCTCAGGCGCTTTTAATACCGAGAAGATCGTACCGATAGTGACATTGACGTCAATGTTGGAAGAGCCATCCAGCGGATCAAACAGCAGGAGATACTCACCCTTTGGGTAACGATTCGGTATCGGGTGAAAGGATTCCATTTCTTCAGACGCCATCGCTGCCAAGTGCCCGCCCCACTCATTGGCTTGCAACAGAATCTCGTTAGAGATGATGTCGAGCTTTTTTTGAATCTCGCCTTGTACATTTTCGGTACTAGCAGCTCCGAGCACATCTCCCAGCGCACCTTTACTGACTGAATGGCTGATAGTTTTACAAGCACGCGAGACCACCTCAATCAGCAGGCGCAACTCGGAGGGAATCGTATTGTGGAGGCGCTGCTCTTCGATCAGATGCTGGGTAAGGCTGATCCGCTTCATGAAATATCCTGATCTGGGAAATAATTAGTCGGCGAGCGCTTTGCCGATCACCTCAGCAACGTCATTCGATAGTGCTTTGGTGGCTGAGACTTTTTCTAGGGCAGCTCTCATGCCGGTTTGTAGTCGCGGGGCATATTTACGCCAGCGATCCAGCGCACGCGCCAGTCGAGCGGCCACCTGCGGGTTGATCTCGTTAAGCACTATTACCTGCTCCGCCCAGAGCGAATAGCCCGAACCATCTGGTGCATGGAATTGTGCAGGGTTGTTATTACAGAAGGCGAACAACAAACTACGCGCGCGGTTTGGATTTTTGATGGTAAACGCCGGATGTTGCATCAACTCGCGCACACCTCCGGCAGTGGTTGCATGGGATACCGCCTGAAGGCTAAACCATTTATCAATCACCAGCGCCTCGGTCTCGAATTCTTGATAGAACTGGCGTAATGCACCTGCTGCTGCGGGATGATCATTATTGATCATGGCAGCCAGCGCAGCTAAGCGATCCGTCATGTTGCCCGCACTGGCTAACTGAGTCTGCACCATGGCTTGTACCGAAGCATCATGTAATTCAGCCAGATAGCTCAGAGCATTATTACGCAATGCGCGTCGACCCGTAGCCTGCGGCTCCGGGCTGTAAGGACCGGTAACTTCATTGGCAGCATAAACTTGCTGCAATTCAGATCGCAGCGAATGCGCAAGGAAGCGACGTAATGCCCTGCGAGCTTGATGGATCGCTTGTGGATCGATCACCTCGACCTGCTCCGAGAGCATGCTTTCGGATGGTAGGGTAAGCACCAGATCACGGAAAGCGGGATCGAGCGTATCGTCAATGAGCAATTTGCCTAGCGCGTCAGTGATCAATTGATCGAGCGAATCCGCCGGATAGCGCTGATCTAGTGCGACACCATCCGCTGCCAGGGCCAACAGGCGACGTGTCATCAGGCGCTGACCAGCCTCCCAACGATTGAATGGGTCGCTATCGTGGGCCAGCAAGAAAGCGAGTTCGTCGTCGGTATAGTCGTAGTCCAGAACGACTGGGGCGGAAAAATCCCGCAGCAGCGATGGCACCGGTGCTTGCTCAATACCCTCGAAGCTAAAAGTTTGCGTGTGCTCGGTCAGCTCCAGCACCATCGTGGTTGGCAAAGGCCGAATTGCGTGATCATCCGGCGCACTGTCATGCTTGAGCCTAAGCGGTAAATCATTACCTTGTGCATCGATCAGACCCACAGCGACCGGAATATGCATCGGCAGTTTATGCCGTTGACCGGGTGTGGCCGGACAAGTCTGCGTTAGTTGCAGGGTGTAGCTACGATTAACCTCGTCATATTCAGTCTGTACTTTGACACGCGGCGTTCCTGCCTGACTGTACCAACGCTCGAACTGCGCCAAGTCTCTACCTGCGGCATCGGCCATCGCAGCACGAAAATCATCACAGGTCACCGCCTGACCATCATGGCGAGCGAAGTACAAATCCATCCCGCGACGGAATGCCTCTCGGCCCAACAAGGTCTGGTACATCCGCACGACCTCAGCACCTTTTTCATAGATGGTGAGCGTGTAGAAGTTATTGATCTCGACATAAGAATCTGGGCGCACCGGATGCGCCATCGGACCACCATCTTCGGGGAACTGCGCAGCGCGTAATACGCGCACATCTTCGATGCGCTTGACTGCACGGCCACTGGCACTACCCATCATGTCCGCTGAAAACTCTTGATCTCGAAATACCGTCAAACCTTCTTTGAGCGACAGCTGAAACCAGTCACGGCAGGTGACGCGATTACCCGTCCAGTTATGGAAATACTCATGCGCGACTACAGATTCAATACCTGCGTAGTCAGCATCGGTAGCGATGCGTGAATTCGCCAATACATATTTAGTATTGAAGATATTCAGACCTTTATTCTCCATTGCTCCCATGTTGAAGTCGCTGACAGCGACAACCATGAAGCGGTCGAGATCCAATTCCAGTCCGAAGCGCTCTTCATCCCACCGAATACTTTTGATCAGCGAGGACATGGCGTGCGCGGTTTTGTCGAGATTGCCCTCCTCAACCCACACTTGAAGTAAGGCATCGCGGCCGGACTTCAGGCGAATCTGCTGTTCTTCACAAACTAGTTTGCCTGCGACCAAGGCAAATAAATAGGATGGTTTTTTGAAGGGGTCTTCCCACAAGGCGTAGTGCCGACCATCACCCAGATCGCCCTCCTCGATCAAGTTACCGTTGGATAGCAGTACTGGGTATTGCTGCTTGTCGGCTCGCAGCATGACACGGTACTTCGCCATGACATCAGGACGATCAGGGAAATAAGTGATTTTCCGGAAACCCTCCGCTTCACATTGGGTGA
>CAZLJL010000212.1:0-3267 GCA_964559785.1 uncultured Bifidobacterium sp. | reverse complement strand
CTCGGGCATGGCGGGCCCGATTTCTTCCATCATGATCTGCATACGTTCCAGATTTGTTGCCATGCGTCTACTCCTTGTGGTCAGCACTACCCCGACAAAATTTGAAGATCTGTGAAATAAAGCAACAGATAGTTCCGACCGGCCACCCAAATACAAAGAATAAGTAGGTTGGAGCACTAAAACTCCCCACCGCTACACGCCGCTACCGTAACGCGGACAAGTCGGCCAAGCGCAGGCGGTCTGCAGTGCCTATATGAAATACAAGATCCGTTGTAAACCATCAGCACCAGGGCTTGATCCTGCTACCGAGCTACCGCCGAACTGCCGTCGGCATGTACTGTCCACTGCTCTGTTGTCTTCACATTCATCAGGGAGCGCCGCCGATGATCAGCATCGACACAGGATCGGGTACGGGACAACAGCAAGATTTCATGCGCAACCTGCTCGCTTTTACGCGCGAGCATAAAAGTAGCCATTGGTCGGGAACGCTGGCTGAGTTTCTCGAAGGAATCGTGCCGAAGGATCCGCACGGGGTGGCGCGTAGCGCGCATCAGTACATTTGGGACATGATCCGTTGGACCCGGCACCAGGACCCGGACGCACAACCCGGTAGTACGCTGTTCGCGGATGAGCTGTTCGGCATGCAGGAACCTATTGAGCGTGTGGTCGATTATTTCAAGGCGGCGGCGGCTGGTTCGGAAGTCGGGCGGCGTCTGCTGTTACTGCTCGGCCCACCGTCGGGTGGCAAGTCGACGCTGGTGATTCTGCTCAAGCGTGGACTGGAGGAATACAGTCACACCGAGGCCGGTGCGATCTACGGTATTCAGGGATGTCCGGTGCATGAATCACCGCTGCATTTAATTCCGCACACATTAAGAGCGGAGTTTCGTGAGACTTATCAGGTCGATGTACGCGGCGAGCTTTGCCCGCACTGCCGCATGCGCGTCGAGCAGCAGTTAAACGGTGATTTTTTACAGATGCCGGTCGAGCGTATCTTTATTTCCGAAGCTGGACGTAGTGGCGTCGGTACCTACGCACCGCACGATCCAACTACCGCCGATCTGGCTGACTTAATCGGCTCGGTCGACTTGTCGAAGGTGGCTGAGTACGGTGATGAAGGCGACCCGCGCGCCTGGTCATGGTCGGGTGCGGTATACGCCGCGAGCCGTGGCATGCTCGAAATGATCGAAATTCTGAAGGTCAAGCGCGAGTTCTTGTACCTGCTGCTGACGCTGACGCAAGAAAAGAATGTCAAGGTCTCCCGCTTCCCACTGATTTATCTGGATGAGAGCATCATTGCCCACACCAATCTGGCAGAGTTTCGAAAGTTTTTGCAGGAGAGTGAGAATGAGGCTTTGCTCGACCGGATGGTGATTGTGCAGGTGCCGTATACACTGAACTTCAATGACGAGGCCCGCATATACCGTAAGCTGATCTCCTCTGCAGCACCGGCTTTTCGAGAGGTGCATCTTGATCCCCATGTATTACATGCTGCAGCGGTATTCGCGATTTTGACGCGGCTGCAAGAATCCGAAGACAAAGAGCAGGAACTGGCGAAACGAGTACGTCTGCATGCACGCGAAGATGTCGAGGGTCTGCACCCGGCCGATGCGGAGCGGGTCAGACAAAAGCTGCCGGATGAAGGTTTGGGCGGTGTCTCGCCTCGCTTCGTGATCAATGCGCTATCGAGCGCCATTATTCAGTCGAATGCCCACAGTCTAACCACAATGGATGTACTGCTGGCGCTAAAGGATGCGATTGAAAACGATGCCCGTATCGACCCCAAGAAAAAGCGCAAGTGGGTCGATTATCTGGTGTTAGCGCGTAAGCATTTCTATAACCGTTGGGTAAAGGAAGACGTACACCGCGCTTTGTTCGTCTCGTTTGAACAGGAAGCACAAGATCTATTGGATAAGTATCTCGATGAGGTTGAGGCGACACTAGACAACCGACAGATACGCGATCCGATGACGAACGAAGAACGCAAACCAGACGAGCGTTTCTTGCGTTCAGTCGAGGAGAAAATTCACATCTCGGACTCTGGTAAGCAATCGTTCCGACAAGAGGTTGTCCGAAAAGCGATGGGCGCATTCAAGCGCGGTGAAAAATTCACGCTTGATAGCCATGCGCAGCTCCATGAAGCGGTACAGCAATATCTTTTCGAGCAGCGTCGCGATGTTCTGCGTCTGGTCAGCTCTAGCAGCCGTCCGGACCAAGAGGCCCGACAAAAAATTTCGATTGTCGAGCAGCGCTTGGTGGATGAGTACGGCTATGACAGTCACAGCGCACGAGAGGCGCTGAATTATGTCACTACCCTGCTCGCACAGGAATAAGGATCAGCCAGCATGACAGTGCAGAGCACGATCTCGACAGGATCGCCCTGGTACACCTTATTCTCGCGTGGTGCGCGCGACTGGTTACGCCACAATCAGAAAATACGTGCGAGTGTGCAGCACCAACTGCCCGATCTGGTCGCCGGTGCCGATCTGATGACCGGGTCTGAGCAGCGCACGGTGCATCTACCGGTGCGTGTACTGGAGCATGCGCGCTTTCGTCTGGCGGACAACCCGATCGAGACCTTTCGTCGTGCGGGTCAGGGTCGAGGGCAGCCGGGTGATGTACTCCGCTCTGCCCCAACCCCCGAGGCATCGGATGAGGAGAGTGACGGCAATCAAGGCGAGGGGCAGCTGCAGCTATTACTTGAGTTAAAGGTAGATGACATCGTCGACTGGCTGTGGGAAAGCATGAAACTACCCGAGCTACAACCCAAGCCCAGGACCAGTCTGGCCGAACAGGATTTTGTGCGTGAAGGCTGGGACAAGCGCGGTGCGCGCGCGCGTCTGGATCGGCGACGTACCGTAAAAGAGGCGGTCAAGCGGCGCGCGATACAAACTAATCCGGTGGCCTTCTGTAATGACGACTTGCGCTTCCGGCAGTTGGTACAACGGCCCAAACCGGTGATGCATGCCGTTGTGCTGTTTGCACTGGATGTCTCAGCCAGCATGACGCATGCTGAGCGCAAGCTAGCCAAAACCTTTTTCTTTTTTGCGCTACAAGGCCTACGGCGCAAGTACGGCAAAGTTGAGACACGCTTCATTGCGCACACCACCCAGGCTTGGGAGTTCTCTGAGCCGGAGTTCTTTCAAGTGACCGGCACCGGCGGTACCGGCGCATCCTCAGCGTTCGAGCTGGCAATACGAATGCTGGACACCGATTACCCCTCTGCGCAGTACAACAGCTATCTGTTCTATGCCTCGGATGGCGAAA
>CAZLJL010000211.1:0-3309 GCA_964559785.1 uncultured Bifidobacterium sp. | reverse complement strand
CGATCATGACGTCGGTGGCGCGCTTGATGGCATCGACCAGCGATTCGCGGCAACCGTACAGGTTGTCGAACTTGGACTTGGTGACCGAGTCGTTGACATTGATTGCAGGGAAAGCCAGCTTGCCTTCGTTGAACATCTGATACAAGCGATGTACACCGGTGGTGGTCTCTTCGGTCACGCCTTTGATTTTCGCCAGACGGGTCGAGTACCAGGTCGGATCAGTTGCGAGTTTTTTCTTGATTGAGTTGAACAGGCACACCGCTTCTTCCGAATCCGGATTGGCCAGTACGCTCTGATCTTTCTCAGCACGGGTGCCGAGATGCAACAGCAGCGTGGCGTCGCCGCCGTCATCGAGAATCATGTTCGAGTAGCCGCCATCTGGCCATTCGAAAATACGGTGGGTGAAGTCCCAGTATTCGTCGAGGTTCTCGCCCTTGAATGCGAATACCGCGGTGCCGTTCGCAGCAATTGCAGCGGCAGCATGGTCTTGCGTGGAGTAGATATTGCAGGAAGCCCAGCGAACCTCTGCACCCAGCGCCTCGAGGGTCTGGATCAGCACAGCGGTTTGGATCGTCATGTGCAAGGAGCCGGTAACACGCGCGCCCTTGAGCGGCTTGCTGGCAGCGAATTCCTCGCGAATCGCCATCAGACCAGGCATTTCGGTCTCAGCGATTCTGATTTCTTTATTGCCCCACTCAGCCAGACTGATGTCGGCAACGTGGTAATCGATGGTAGTAGCTGCTTTGAGTACGGCGCTCATCACGCCCTCCTTTCATTAAACACGAAAAAAGTAACGTGAGCGCCGTTGCACAGATTGCCAAGCCTGGCGGATGAAAATCCGTCGCAACGCTCCTTGGCAGCCCAAGATTCTAATCGATTTTGCAAAATCGTCGCCAGAGTCCATGAAGTAGTGAAAAAAACAAGCCGCTGATCGCGCCAAATAGGTGAGCAGACGGCACCACGGGCATGGATCCCGATGGATGATTCAGCCAGCCAAGCTTGAGCGCCAAGGCCAATAAAGCCAAGATGCTCCAACGGCGCTCTGGCTGGTGATTTACTTGGTGCAGGCCGCACAGGGCAGCGCCCGACCATAACCCATGCAATACACCTGACAGCCCCGCATACCAAACCAATGCCGGGGCAAACCACCACAGCAAGGCGCTGGTACCAAGTGCACTGCCCAGCAACAAGCCAATCAGTGAGCGCCATTGCCAGCGCACCAGCAGCAAATCAGTCACGATCACTAGTCCGAGCAAATTGATGAGCAGGTGATGGGTGTCGAGATGCACGAGATGGCCAGTGAGCAGCCGAAACCACTGACCTCCCGCCATCGCCTCACGCTGCCAAGCCAGCACATCGAATGCGCTGGGTATGACACTCGCAAACACGCTCAGTGTTGCAATCACTACGGTCAAGCGCCACGCAGGCGAGCGCAGCATCATCGGCGTTGGTGTCGAGCGAAAATCAAGAGTGCGCAGAGTATGAGCAGCGTGTCGTTATCCATGCTGCCGCCGCCGCCCATGGGTGACGCGGTGGATACGCCAACACTGGTCTGTTGCGGCACCGCTTGTGAAGGTACCGGCTGCGGCGGGCTGGGCGCGTCTGCCAACGCCAACACTGCAGCACGAGTATCCAGCATCCCTGCGCCGCACAGCCCTTGGTTCTCACTCAGCGTGCAGGCACTCCCAGCAGCGAAAGGCCGGGCTGTCTGGCGCAGCAGTGTGACGACTTGATCGCGCGTCAGCGCAGGCGATAGCGACAGCATTAGCGCGACACTGCCCACCACGTGGGACACAGCCATGCTGGTGCCGTACTTAAGCGCTGCGCCATCCTCGGCGGGCACCGTGCCGCCGGTATTGCTGAGCGAGTAGATAGCGACACCATTAGCGCTCTGCCCCACCACGCAATTGACTGACGCCACACCACAACCACCGCCCGGCGCACTGATCGTGGTCTGGCTACCTATGTTGGCGTAATCACCCACATCCCCATCGATGGCATGCGCCGTCACCGCAATCACGCCATTGCAGTTAGCCGGTTGTTGCAGCTGAGCGGCGCTGTCATTACCTGTTGCTGCGACGACGATCGCGCCACGTGCGTTCACCTCATCAATGGCGTTTTGCAAAGCAACGGAGCAAGTGCCCTCCGCCCCAAGCGAAAGATTGATGACGCGCGCGGGGTTCGCGTTATGCGGCACGCCGGCGATATCAATACCCACCGCCCAGCGCAGCGCATCGATTAAATCGGACAGATAACCGCCGCAACGACCGAGCACCCGTACCGGCAGAATTCGTACACCCGGCGCGATACCCGTACCGAAACGCTGGTTGTTCATTAACGCCGCAATCGTGCCGTTGACATGGGTACCGTGCCAGCTTGATGGGGTGGCGGGACTACCGTCGCCGCAATCACCCGCGGCAGCATAGTCGCCCGGATCCGTGGCGTCGCCATCACGGCCATCGCTGTCGTTTGCCATCGGCACGCTGCTAATGAAGTCATAGCCTGGTAACGATGCTTGCAAATCAATGTGCGGACGACTACCGCTGTCGATGACGGCGACATTGATGCTTGCGCTGCCGAATGTGAGGTCCCAAGCACCGGGCAAATTCAATCCCCCGGGATGCGCTTCGGTCGGTATGAAATAGCTCCATTGACCGGGTGGCCCTGCATAAGCAGGATCATCCGGTGCGCTGGCCTGCGCGTGCATCAGTAAATCGAACTCCACCATCTGTAGCTCACCGGTCTGTTGCAAACGGTTTGCCAACGCGCGCGCCTGCGTCAGGGTGAGTTTTCGTGCCAGCCGCAATAAATGAGATCGACTACCCAGCTTGCGTTCGACGGCGAGATGTTGACTACCTGCTGCACTCAAATACGTCGCGTCATCCCCGCTAAGTTGTGCATGCAATCTGGCACCGAGAATGGCGTGGGGCGTGACGATCAGTCGCTCTACCGTGGGCTCTTCCATCACGGCTTGCGGTGGCCTGATGTGTTTTCTCAGGCGCGCGTTCGATGTGGTTTGATCAAGCTGACCTGCTTGAAGAGAACTTGCGACAGTCATCGCAAGTACTACAGATGCGACGACACTGAAAAAACGTCGTGCGATTTTGCTGCCCATGGTCTGTCGCTACTACGTAAACCCGAAGGGGCCGACTGTAGCAACAGCGACGCGATTAACAGTCTCGAAACAAGGACGTTAACCGGGCTTAGTTCAGAAAAACTATCGCGCTATGACGCGGAACTAAAACATGCGTACGGGGTCGCTTTTCGCTTGCCCGTACGCTGAGTCGATCTTACAGACCCGCAGCTGCT
>CAZLJL010000210.1:0-3310 GCA_964559785.1 uncultured Bifidobacterium sp. | reverse complement strand
GCACGCGCCTGCGTGCCACTGCCTTCGATATTCACAATTACACCATCACCAAACTTGGCGTGATGAACATTCTCACCAATTCGCCACGCGAGGTCACGGCTCATCTTTTGCGCAATCTGGTTATTGCCGATCTCCGGAGTATCGACCCACGCTGCCTTGACCTGCTGCGCGCCGAACCAGTGCCCTTGTACTTTGGGTGACAGCCACTTCAGACTATCCTCCGGCAACTCATCGAAAAAGCGCGATTTCATGTTGTAGCGGGTCTGGCCGTGCAGCATGCGCGTCTGCGCAAAGCTCATATACAAACGCTTGCGAGCACGCGTGATGGCCACATACATCAGCCGCCGTTCTTCTTCAACACCGTCGTCCGCTTGCTCGCTATTCTCGTGTGGGAATAAGCCCTCTTCCAGACCGGTGATGAATACCGCATCGAATTCCAGTCCTTTGGCTGAATGCACTGTCATCAGCTGGATCGCGTCCTGACCGGCTTGCGCTTGATTGTCCCCCGCCTCCAGCGAGGCATGCGACAGAAATGCCGAGAGTGGCGACATCACTGTGCTGAGTGGCGCATCAGCATCGATGATCTCGGTACCATCGCCGGTGGTAATCAGGGTATTCGATGCCGCCTGTGCCTGCGGACCGAGCAGCGCGGGCGAGTCCAGTCCGTAACCTTCTTCCGACACAAAAACCGTTGCGGCTGGAATTAGCTGCTCAAGGTTCTCGATACGGTCAGCGCCTTCTTTTTCGCCTTGATAGTGGAGAATGAGCGTGCTCTTCTCCAGCATGATCTGAACCATCTCGGGCAGCGGCAATTGCTGTGTCTCGAAATGCATCGCCTCGATCAGCTTCACGAAACTCGCAAGCGAGCTACCCGCCTTTCCAGCGACATACGGCACCGCTGCATACAGGGACACACCATATTGCCGCGCTGCTTCTTGCAGCTGCTCGATGGAACGCGCACCAATGCCGCGCGTCGGAAAATTCACCACGCGCAGGAACGCCGAGTCGTTATGTGGATTGTCGATCAGCTGTAAATAGGCAATGGCATGCTTGACCTCCGCGCGTTCGAAGAAGCGCTGACCGCCGTATACGCGGTAAGGGAGGCCCGCGGTGAAAAGCGCATGTTCGATGACACGCGACTGCGCATTGGAGCGATATAAAAAAGCAATCTCACTGCGCAACCAACCCTCGCCAATCAGGCTTTTTACTTCTTCGATCAACCATTGAGCTTCTTGCAGATCACTGGATGCCTCGTACACGCGAATCTGTTCGCCATGTCCGGCATCAGTACGCAGATTCTTGCCAAGCCGGTTGGTATTATGTGAAATCAGTTGGTTGGCTGAGTCCAGGATATGGCCGTGCGAGCGATAGTTCTGCTCAAGTTTGATCAGGTTCTGTACGTTGAATTCACGCTCGAATGCAGCCATGTTCCCGACATTCGCGCCTCGAAACGCGTAAATACTTTGATCGTCATCACCCACCGCGAAGACTGCGTTATGCTGTCCGGCGATGAGTTTCAGCCACTTGTACTGTAGATCATTGGTATCTTGAAACTCATCGACCAAAATATGCTTGAAGCGTGACTGATAATGCTCACGTAGCGGCTGGTTGCGCGACAATAATTCATAACTGCGTAGCAAAAGCTCCGCAAAATCAACAACACCCTCGCGCTGGCATTGCTCGTCATAGGCTTCATAGAGTTCGACAAACTTGCGCGTGAATTCATCGTGCGCATCGACAGCATGCGCGCGCAGGCCTTGGTCTTTAGCGCTGTTAATAAAATATTGCAGTTGCTTGGGTGGGTACTTCTCATCGTCGACATTTAGTCGCTTGATCAGTCGCTTGATTGCCGATAGCTGATCGGCCATATCGAGGATTTGAAAGCTCTGGGGCAACGCAGCGTCGCGATGGTGTGCCCGCAGCAGGCGATTACATAAACCATGAAAAGTACCGATCCACATACCGCGGGTATTGATCGGCAACATGGCCGACAACCTCGCCAACATCTCTTTGGCCGCTTTATTCGTAAATGTGACCGCCAGCACACCGGCGGGCGATATTTGTGCGGTTTGAATCAACCACGCGATGCGCGTCGTAAGTACGCGGGTTTTACCGGAGCCCGCCCCGGCAAGAATGAGCGCAGGCTGCGGAGGAAGGGTAACAGCGGAAAGTTGTTCAGGATTGAGATTGTGCAGGAGGTTTTGCATCCTGCGATTATATGCCGGCGCGCGTGAGGGTCGCGCCGACGTCGGTACCGGACCCTCAAAGAATTAATGCGCTTCCTCGTTAATTGAGTCTTTGAGCGGAGAACTGCCCTGCTTTGGGTAGACCATCATCTGTGAAGGGCCTGGTCTTCTGCTATCCGGCGTAGAGACAATCTGGGAATCATCAACGGCCTCGGACATCTCAGACGCTGAGGGATTATCCTCCTCAGTCGCCGAAATAATCACATCAGACTGGTCGGTATGATCAGCTTGTGTCAGTGAATCCGCCCGATAAAGCTCGATAGGCTGGTACGGGAGATTCAGAGAAATCGGCAATATCTCCGTCGGCACTAAACGACTCGAACGAGGAAAAACGCCCGGCGGTGAAAAGGCTGCACTTAATAAATCTGATTGACTACTGTCAGGCACCTCTTCGTAGAAGTAGTCCAAATCATCGCCCGATGCGTTTTCAAGCCAATCGATGCCTTGACGGTGATCAAGCGGATTAGGGTGACGCTCCGCCACGACTAATTTGCGATCGGAAGGTCCGCCAAGCGTGAGGTGAGCAGGCGCCGTGATAGCCGCATTAGGTGCGACCTGCTTCGGGGACATGGCACCAAGCTGATCAGCGGGCGACATGGTCACCGGCACCGCAGGTAAGGGCGGTATGCTGGGTTGAGAGGATTTTGGATAGACTAACCACCCTTGTGAATGCTTCGAACGCTGGTGACTGTCGACCACCCGCGCACTTCGCCTAAACTCTTTCTCGATCAGCGGGCAGATCTTGTCGAGCTCTTTCGCCCAAGGTTCGGTATTGAGATGTATCCGACTGTCCGTAGGTGTTGGCTGGCTGATTTCGCGCCAACGCTCTGCAAAGAAATAAAGATTAGGCCCGACGGATTTCTTTCGCAGAAATTCCGGAAAAGAGATGTTCTCCGTCAGTCGCATGATTCGGTACGTTCTGAGAAACTGCTTCATTTCGTATACCGCTAATTCCGGCGTTGTATCGTACTTACTACCGGAAACCGGGCGTAGCGCATCACTGAGCCGCCCGAACATCTTTCGGTCTAGCTGGATAAATTCCTTAAACCGTTTACGCTGGATAG
>CAZLJL010000209.1:0-3325 GCA_964559785.1 uncultured Bifidobacterium sp. | reverse complement strand
AGGCAAAATTGATCGGGTCCTGGTCGATGCGCCTTGCAGTGGTTTCGGGACCTTACGCCGTAACCCGGATATCAAGTGGCGGCAGCAGCCTAAAGACTTGGCCGAGTTATGCGCACGTCAGTTCAGCATACTGAGTAGCGCCGCGCGCCTGGTCAAACCGGGTGGCAGACTGGTCTATGCAACCTGCAGCCTACTGGCGGAAGAAAATCAGGCCATCATCACGCAGTTTTTGTCACAGCATCCGCAGTACAAGCTGGTACCGGCACGTGAGGTATTGGCAGAGCAAAAGATTGAATTGGATACTGGCGACTACTTGCAACTACTGCCGCATCGACACGCAACAGATGGGTTTTTCGCCGCGGTGCTCGAACGTGTGACATGACGCGGTATCAGCGTGACGCCGCTTTGCTGGAATCTCGATGAACTCTGCACAAAATCTTTGGTCGCTGCTGCTGGCCGATATCAATGATCCAAATTTGCAGTGGCAGTTGCTGGCGCTGGCAGGCTGTATCGCGCTTGGCTGGTGGCTGTCGCGGGTGCTCAGTCGCCGGCTGCAAGGGCACGACAATGCTGCTGGGCCCACCAACAGCAGCTTGCGAAAGTTACTGACGCCCTTGCTGATCTTGCTTCTGGTGGCAGTGGCTAGTCGCGTACTGTCGTCTTA
Organism: uncultured Bifidobacterium sp.; assembly: GCA_964559785.1. Taxonomy (GTDB): domain Bacteria; phylum Pseudomonadota; class Gammaproteobacteria; order Burkholderiales; family Burkholderiaceae_D; genus Pernthalerella. The sequence continues at coordinate 2,661 of CAZLJL010000209.1, read as the reverse complement.
TCAGAGCGTTGGCTTGTTGCGCGTGGCTGTCCCGCTGGCCCTGTCCTACCTGCTGATTCGCGCAGCGTTTTATCTGCTGCGACAAGCGTTTGCACAGCATGGTCGCGCGGGATTGATATTGCAGACTTTCGAGCAAGCCATTGCGCTAGTCATCTGGACTGGGGTTGCGCTTTACATCACCGGGCTATGGCCTGAGTTTATTGAATACCTAGAGCAGACTAAGCTGCCGATCGGTCGGCATCATGAATCGCTCCTTGTCATCGTGATGGCGCTGATTTGGGTGGCAGTCACGCTGCTGCTTGCGCTCTGGGCTGCCGCTGTGTTCGAGCAACGTCTGATGCGACTCGACAGCATGCACAGTTCATTACGTGCGGTGTTGGCGCGAGTTGGGCGAGGCCTACTGATCTTGGTTGCGGTATTGATCAGCTTGTCCTTGGTCGGCATTGATTTGACTGTGCTCTCGGTATTTGGCGGTGCGCTCGGTGTGGGCCTGGGCCTGGGTCTTCAAAAGCTGGTGAGTAGTTACGTATCTGGCTTTGTGGTGCTGCTTGAACGCAGCTTGACGATCGGCGATCTGGTCAGCGTGGAGAAGTACAGCGGGCAGATTGTGCAGATCAACACCCGCTATACCGTGCTCCGAAGCGGTGACGGTACCGAGGCAATCATCCCGAATGAAATGCTGGTGTCGCAGCCAGTACAAAATTTCAGCTTAAGTGATCGTCACATCCGCATCAGTAGTAGCTTCAAGGTAGCGCATGGCACCGATATCAGCCGCTTGCTCGAGGCAATACCACCAGTGCTGGCCAAGCTGCCTCAGGCCCTTGAAAAGCCAGCGCCGAGCGCCTTGTTGCTTGGCATGGGACCGGAGGGTCTCGAGATCGAGGCGGCGGTTTGGGTTGATGACCCGGTCAAACTGCGGGGCAGTATGCAGTCAGCCATGAACCTGGCCTTGCTGGCCTTGCTGAATGAGCACAAGGTCAGTTTGTCCTCGACGCTACCGGTCGGCGCTGGATAAAGTGCGTAATCCTTTGATTTAAAATGGCTTATTGAGTAATTGACCTGAAAATTCGGGCTTTCCAGCGGAAAACCACGTAGAATGTCGGCGCGGGCCGGGGTCGTGGAGCCCTCTCCCGCTTGTAGATTGTTTGGAGAGAAAATGACTCATCATTCCGGCTTGGATCTCGTACTCGACTTCCTGCTCAACGGCTTTACGCACGCAACTGGGTGGCAAATCCTGCTGTTTACCCTGGCAGTTACGCACATCACGATCGCGGGCGTCACCATCTTTTTGCATCGTTGCCAGGCGCACCGAGCGCTCGATTTGCATGCGATTCCAAGTCACTTCTTCCGGTTCTGGCTGTGGATGACCACAGGCATGGTGACCAAGGAGTGGGCCGCGATCCACCGTAAGCATCACGCCAAATGTGAAACTGTTGAAGATCCGCACAGCCCGGTTACACGAGGCATCGAAACCGTTGTGTTCGAAGGTGCTGAGTTGTACCGGATTGAAGCAAAAAACCGCGAGACCATCGAAAAATATGGCCACGGAACGCCGGACGATTGGATCGAGCGGAATATCTACACCAAGCACTCGGCACTCGGCGTGTCGCTGATGTTGGTCATTAACGTGATGCTGTTTGGTGTGCTGGGCCTGACGGTCTGGGCGATTCAAATGGCCTGGATTCCCGTAACTGCTGCGGGCGTGATCAACGGTATCGGCCACTATTGGGGCTATCGCAATTTTGAGTGCAAAGACGCCTCCACCAATATTCTTCCGATCGGCATCATCATCGGCGGCGAAGAGCTGCACAACAATCACCATACCTTCGGCACATCGGCCAAGCTGTCAGCCAAGTGGTACGAGTTCGACATCGGTTGGATGTACATCTCGATTTTGGCTTTCTTGGGCCTGGCCAAGGTGAAGAAAGTCGCACCAGAGCCCAAGTTTGATCGCAGCAAGCTGGTTGCAGACATCGACACACTGCACGCCGTCGTGGCCAATCGCTATGACGTGATGGCGAAATACGCTCGCTCCCTGCGTAGCGCCTGGCGAGATGAAGTGGATCAGATTCGTGCCAGCTCTACCTTGGGATCCGGTTTCTTGAGATCGTCCAAGAAGCTGTTGCAGCGTGAGCCAGCCAGTCTAGAGACCAGCCAGAAGCAGCAATTGTCCGAGCTGTTCGAGCACAGCAATGCACTGAAAACCATGCATGAGATGCGTGTTGAGTTGGGTGCGATCTGGGAGCGCTCCCATTTCACCAGCGATCAGTTGCTGCAACAGTTGCGTGACTGGTGTGCACGCGCTGAGGCGTCGGGCATCCGATCATTGCGAGAGTTTTCTCTCCGCTTGCGTACCTACGCTTAATGCGAGTGACCAGAGCTAAGCTGCGTTGAAGCGGCTTAGCCAGCCATAAAAAAACCCGCTCTGATGAGCGGGTTTTTGTTGGGGCACGGTCTTTCCGGACGGTGCTTACTTGATTTTGGTTTCCTTGTACTCGACGTGCTTGCGCGCTTTCGGATCAAACTTCGTGATCGTCATTTTTTCTGGCATGGTGCGCTTGTTCTTGGTGGTGGTGTAAAAGTGACCGGTGCCGGCGGTCGACTCGAGCTTGATTTTTTCGCGGCCTTTGCTGGTTGCCATGATGTCTTTTCCTATTCCTT
>CAZLJL010000208.1:0-3347 GCA_964559785.1 uncultured Bifidobacterium sp. | reverse complement strand
GACCGGTACCGGTAAGACAGCCGGATTCTCGCTCCCGATCATTCAGCAGCTGCTGTCGCACGCAAATACGAGCGCCTCACCTGCGCGCCATCCGGTGCGTGCGCTGATCCTGACGCCGACCCGTGAGTTGGCTGATCAGGTGGCTGACAATGTGAAGTCGTATTCGCGCCATACGCCACTGCGATCGGCAGTCGTGTTTGGCGGTATCGATATGGCGCCGCAAACGGCAGCGTTGCGGGCGGGCGTCGAGATTTTGATCGCAACCCCAGGCCGCTTGCTCGACCATGTCCAGCAGAAAACCCTCAACTTGTCGCAGACTGAAATTTTTGTGATGGATGAGGCTGATCGTATGCTCGATATGGGTTTCTTGCCTGATCTGCAGCGCATCATCAACCTGCTCCCCAAGCAGCGACAAAACCTGATGTTCTCGGCAACCTTCTCGCCGGAGATAAAGAAGCTTGCTTCCAGCTTTCTGAAAAACCCGCAGCTGATTGAAGTAGCGCGTAGCAATGCGACTGCTGAGCGTGTCACGCAGATCATTTACAAGGTCGAAGAAGAAGCCAAGCGTGATGCAGTCGTACATTTGCTGAAGCAGCGCGAGATTCGACAAGTGATTGTGTTTTCCAACACCAAGATCGGCGCATCGCGCTTGGCACGTGAGCTGGAAAGAGCAGGCGTTAAGGCCTCTGCAATTCATGGCGATAAAACGCAAGCTGAGCGGATGGCGGCCCTCGAAGCATTCAAGGCGGGTGGTATCGATGTGTTGGTCGCCACTGATGTCGCCGCTCGCGGACTGGATATCGCCGAGTTACCTTGTGTGATTAACTACGATCTGCCGTACAACGCTGAGGATTATGTGCACCGTATCGGCCGTACCGGCCGCGCGGGCGCTTCTGGTGATGCGCTATCGTTGTACTGTGAAAAAGATGCGCGCTTGCTGGCTGATATTGAAAAACTCATCAAACAAAAGCTGACACCGGTCGAGTTGGAAGATTTCCATCCGCGTAGTGCCCGAGGCGAGCGTACGGACCGCAGTGAGCGGAGTGATCGTGGCGACCGGCAAGCGGATCGTTCGGAACGTCGTACCGAGCGAGCGCCACGTACCACCAGCGCGCCGATACCGCGTAAAGAAAAAGTCGACCCATGGTTCCTGAAACCGTACGAGCCTGCCGCACCGTCGGTACCCATGGAAGAGAAGCCAGTTGATCCGCGCAACGCAAAAGCCGCACCTAAGCGTGCTGCGCTACTAGGCGGTAGATCCAAGACTTGAGTTAAAAGTCTCTGGCGAAATGTCGCTGGCGTTGTCGGTGACGCCTTACCGCACGTCGTTCACTGTCTGCAGTATCCCCGGCCAGCCAGCCCACATGTCGTATCCCCCGCCCATTTCGTTAGAGACTTTAGGTCTTGTTTAGGCGGTGCTCCCATGCGGGAATGGCCATCGTCCAGAACTCATCGACTGAATTTGGCGTACGGCTCAGCATCAGACCCAGATGGCTTGCTGCCTCCATTAGTGCATTGATCGGTTTACTTGTATCGATTGGCTGCGCGCCGGTCTGCTTGGAGAGTTTTTCTCCACGATCATTCACTACTGCGGGTACATGCAGATACCGCGGCGTGAGAAACCCCAGTAGTCGCTGAAGATAGATTTGTCGTGCAGTCGACTCGAGCAGATCGGCGCCACGCACAATATCCGTCACACCCTGCTCGGCATCATCCACAACGACTGCGAGTTGATACGCCCAAAAACCATCCGCGCGTTTCAAGACAAAGTCGCCGACATGCGCAGCAAGATTTTCTTCAATCAGACCCTGCCAACGGTCATGAAATTGAATCAGTGTTTGGGAGTCATTGGCATCGGGCACCCGTACTCGCCAGGCACGCGGTACTCGACCCGGTGCTAACCCATGGCGACAAGTGCCCGGATAGATTGCTGCGCCATCTGATGCCATACTTACTCGTGAGTCTGCAATTTCCCTACGACTGCATGCGCAAGCATAGACCGCATTCCCAAGCTGATTGAAGGCAGCGTTATAGCGTTCCTGGCGAGTGCTTTGCCAGAGGATCTCACCATCCGAGCGCATGCCAAGCGCAGCGAGTGTTTGAATGATGTGTTCAGCGGCGCCAGCAACGGTGCGTGCTTCATCGATATCTTCAATCCGTATCAGCCAATGGCCACGATTTGACCGCGCATCAAGATAGCTGGCGAGTGCTGCGACGAGCGATCCCGCGTGCAGCGAACCGGTAGGAGAGGGCGCGAACCGACCGATATACATAGACGTATTTCGCTATCCTAACGACAAGGTGGCTTGGGGTTGAAGCTGTTCTGTCTGTGCTTGTTTCTTGTGCAGGGCCGATACCCTGACACCAAGCAGTCGCAAGCGCTGCTCGAGCGGTGCGCGCTTCAAGCATTCGCCAGCAGCGCGCCGTATCTCATCCGCATCATCGGTACCGGTTGGCAGACTCAGGTCACGCGTCAAGGTCTTGAAGTCGTCATAGCGCAGCTTGATGCCGATAGTTTTTCCGACATAGCCTTTCCGACGTAAATCCCCCGCCACCTGTATACAAAGTCGGGTAAAAACATCAGATAGCTTTGCGCGATCAGTCTTGACGTGAAGATCGCGCTCGAAGGTGGTTTCGCGGCTGATCGATTTCGGTTCCGAGCTTGTGGTCACCGGTCGATCATCCAGACCATGCGCGGCTTGATACAGCCATTCGCTGTATCGATTGCCGAAATGTTGTGACAAGAACGCTGGGCTCTGACTTGCTAGTTCACCGATGGTTTGTATACCCAGCGCTGCAAGCTTCTCACTGGCCTTGGGGCCAATGCCGTTAATCTTGCGAACCGCCATCGGCCAGATTCTGGTGGGTACATCATCCATAGTGAGCAGGGTGATGCCATCGGGCTTGTCGAGTTCAGAACAGATTTTTGCAAGTAGCTTATTCGGCGCAATGCCGATGGAGCAAGAAAGCCCCGTCGCATCACGCACGGCCTGCTTGATATGTTTAGCTAGTATCACCGAGTCCTGTGCCAGATCGGTGAGGTCAATATAAATCTCGTCGATACCGCGATCTTCGATCTGCGGTGCAATCTCGCTGACCGCTTGTTTGAATAAGCGCGAGTAATGCCGATATGCCTCGAAATCGGCAGGTAGTAGCCATGCCTCTGGTGCTAGTTTGGCTGCTTTCATCATCCCCATCGCCGAGAAAACGCCGAGCGCTCGGGCTTCATAAGTTGAGGTGGTCACCACCCCACGCCCAGCGTAATCACGCAGTCTTGCAAACTTGCGAGTGCCATCAGTGTTGATAGCAGGTTGATGCAGTGAGCGGCCACCAATGACAACTGCTTG
>CAZLJL010000207.1:0-3348 GCA_964559785.1 uncultured Bifidobacterium sp. | reverse complement strand
TGACTAATGGCCGTGTCGACAAAAACAACTTCAATGACTTCCGTATCCTGCGTACCACTGAGACGCCGGAAATGGACATCACTCTGGTTGATAGCAACGAGAAGCCAGGTGGCACGGGTGAGCCGTCCACTTCGCTGATCGCACCTGCTGTGGCGAATGCGGTGTTTTCTGCAACAGGCAAGCGCCTGCGCAGCATGCCGTTCGCGAAGGCAATGAAGTCCGCTTAATCGGATTTCTCGCCTGAAGGGCTGAATGCCCTCCCTTGCTTGCAAGGGGGGGCATTTTTTATCGCATCGGGGTTTTCGTTCCGTTGCGGATTGGATTTTGTGATGTCCTTGCTTGCGTGCCAATGACGTTACCGCAGTAACGGCGGTGCATTAGGCAGCGTGTGCGGGGATAATTCGAGCGTGATTAAGAGTTTAGGCAGAGATGGATAGCATCGACCTGGAAGTACTCAAGACCTGCAGCGAATGGATCGCAGCGGGCAAACAATGTGAACTGGTTACCGTGATCCGGACGTGGGGCTCGAGCCCGCGGCCCGAAGGTGCGACGCTGGGTATTTGTGAAGATGGTCGCGTCGTTGGCTCGGTGTCTGGCGGCTGTATCGAGGACGACCTGATCGCGCGCGCGCGTGAGAGCGGCATTACGCGAACCAAGCCTGAAATCGTCACCTACGGCATCACTGCTGACGAAGCGCATCGTTTCGGGCTGCCGTGTGGCGGGACGATACAGCTGGCGATAGAGCCGCTGTTTGCCCATAGCCGCATCGATGAATTGATTGCGCAGCTAGCGCAAGGCCAGCTGGTCGCACGCCGCGTTGACTTGCAAAGCGGTGATGTAACCCTGGGCCCAGCGAAGGCGGGCATGAGTCTGCAGGTATCCGAGGCGGCGTTGACCACCATTCATGGGCCGCGTTGGCGGCTGCTGATTATCGGTGCAGGGCAGTTGTCACGCTTTCTGGCGCAGATCGCGGTGGGTATGGATTACGCTGTCACGGTGTGTGACCCGCGCGAAGAGTATCGCGATGGCTGGTCAGTCGAGGGCGTGCAGGTTGTGCATGCCATGCCCGATGATCTGGTGATGGAAATGCGGTTGGATAGTCGCTCCGCGGTGGTCGCGCTTACGCATGATCCCAAGTTGGATGACCTGGCGCTGATGGAAGCGTTGAAGTCCGAGGCTTTTTATGTGGGCGCGATAGGCTCGCGTTCAAACGACCACAAGCGCCGCGAGCGTCTGCTGGAGTTTGATCTGACACCGGCTGAGTTGGACAAGCTGCACGGCCCGATTGGTATTTATATTGGCAGTAAGACGCCATCCGAAATTGCGATTTCAATTCTTGCCGAGCTGACCGCTGTGAAGAATGGTGTTGAGCTGCCGGATATCATGCAGGTCCGTGCGGCCAAAGAGGCAGCGCAGACTGAGGCCAGTCCGGATGCCTGCCTGCTGGATCCGGTTCAACGCATCGTCTGAACCCGGCTACACCCAATACCCCTGCCATCAGCCGATGGCGGGGCGATTGTTTTCCGAGTGGGTATTTCTCATCATGAACACGCCGCCCGAGCGACCCGACACCCCCTGTGTCGCGATTTGCTCCACCACCTTCGATGATATTTGCCGCGGCTGTGGCCGCACGGTCGGCGAGGTGGCCGATTGGGTGTTCATGACAGCCCAGGAAAAAGAGCTAGTCTGGCAGCGAATTTTGGCACAGGGTTATCCGCGGCGTTAGTGCCCACTACCCCGGTAATCTCCAGCTGTCCTCGCGCGAGCTGCCCATAGTCAGGCCGATTTCAACAGAGCGCATGAAAACCTCATGCATCGGCGGCGGCCGATGACGCCTCTGTCACAATACTGTCATACAGCGGGGATAGAGTCGCGGGGTTATTTCTCCGCCCGTCTGGGCAGCCCCACCCTAAAGCGTAGCAAGAGGCCATGTCGACCATGAGCGTACCAATGACGGATGCAGGGCCGACCCCCATCGCACGACCCGTCGCTCCCCCACCAGCATCATCCAGCGCCCAGAAATGGCAGGATTTCCTGTTCCACAAGCTGACCATGGCGTTTGCCGCCTTGGTATTGCTGATCCTGGTAGGCATTATTGCGTCGCTAGTGGTCGGTGCCTGGCCTGCGCTCAAGCATTTTGGCCCTGGGTTTATCACCCGTATAGAGTGGGATCCGGTCAATGACGAATACGGCGCGCTGATTGCGATTGCCGGTACCGTGATCTCTTCTTTGATCGCGCTGCTGATTGCCTTTCCAGTGAGCTTCGGGATCGCCTTGTTCTTGACGGAGATTTGCCCGGTTTGGCTAAAGCGTCCGCTCGGTACCGCAGTCGAGTTGTTGGCCGGGGTGCCCAGCATCATCTACGGTATGTGGGGCTTGTTTGTGTTCGCGCCACTATTCGCCGACTACGCCCAACCTTTTCTCGCCGCCACGCTAGGCAATTTGCCAATAATCGGTGTGCTGTTCAATGGTCCGATGATGGGGATTGGCATCTTGACCGCGGGCTTGATCTTGTCTGTGATGATTATTCCGTTCATCGCCTCGGTGATGCGCGATGTATTTGATACTTGCCCCGGTGTATTGAAAGAATCCGCCTACGCGATCGGTTGTACGCGATGGGAAGTGGTTCGTCATATTGTTTTACCGTACACACGCATTGGTGTAGTGGGCGGTGTCATGCTCGGACTCGGCCGTGCTTTGGGCGAGACGATGGCAGTGACCTTCGTGATCGGTAATGCGCACAAGCTGTCTTGGTCCTTGTTCGCGCCGGGTAACAGCATTGCGTCGACTTTGGCGAATGAGTTTGCCGAAGCAGAAGCTGGCTTGCATATGTCGTCGTTATTCGCGCTTGGTCTGATCTTGTTTGCAATCACCTTTATTGTGCTTGCGGTGGCGAAGCTGATGCTCCTATCCCTCGAAAGCAAGGAGGGTACGAAATGAGCACCCTGACAGACCCGTTCAAGTCGGATAACCCGATTTATCGTCGTCGTCTGCTGAATCACCGTATCGGTATCTCTCTGTCCGTCTGTGCGATGGCGTTTGGTATCGGTTTTTTGCTCTGGATTTTGTCGGTGCTGCTCATCAATGGCTTGGGCGCGATTGATATTGAGATATTTACCCGCACCACACCAGCCCCCGGCAGCGAGGGTGGCGGGCTACTGAACCCGATTGTGGGCAGCTTGTTGATGGTGGGTACGGCGACTTTAATCAGCACGCCGATCGGTATTTTTGCCGGTGTCTATCTCGCAGAATATGGGCAAGAGAGCAAGTTTGCGCAAATCACGCGCTTTGTCACCGACATCATGTTGTCGGCACCATCGATTGTGATCGGCTTGTTCGTGTATGCGG
>CAZLJL010000206.1:0-3353 GCA_964559785.1 uncultured Bifidobacterium sp. | reverse complement strand
CGCGCGCATTTCGATAAAGTGAAAGCTTATGTAGATGCCGGTGTTGCTGAAGGTGCCAAGCTGGTGGTTGATGGGCGCGGCATCAAGGTCAGTGGACATGAAGATGGATTTTTCTTGGGCCCTTGTCTGTTCGACCAGGTGAAGCCCCACATGACAATTTATCTCGAAGAGATTTTTGGTCCGGTGTTAGGTATCGTTCGAGTCGCCTCATTACAAGAGGGGATGGATCTGATTGACGCGCACGAATACGGAAATGGCACTTGTATCTTCACGCGTGATGGTGAAGCGGCGCGCTATTTCACCGACAATATTCAGGTCGGTATGGTGGGAGTGAATGTGCCATTACCGGTGCCGGTCGCGTACCACTCCTTTGGCGGTTGGAAACGATCGCTATTTGGTGACTTGCACGCCTACGGCCCGGATGGGGTTCGCTTCTATACACGACGCAAAGCCATTACTCAGCGCTGGCCTTCGGCGGGTGTGCGTGAAGGCGCCGTATTCTCATTTCCCTCGAGTCGCTGATTGGATTGAACACCGCCAGCGACATTTTGAAAAACAAAAACTCTCAATCAAAATGAGCATCAAAAATTGATGCGAGCGCTGGCTAGACGGTGGCAACGCAGACAGTACACGACGTACGGCAAGTTGCCGCCAACAACGCCAGCGACATTTTGAACGAGAGTGTAGTTACCAGGTGCCGGTGTTGGGCATGGAAACCCAAGGCTCGGCCGGTGGCAGTGGCTGTCCTCTCTGCAATAACTCGATCGAGATATTGTCGGGCGATCGAACAAATGCCATCCGGCCATCGCGGGGCGGGCGCAAGATGGTGACGCCGTGTGACTGAAGTCGCTCGCACAGCGCGTATACATCATCGACTGCGTAGGCAATGTGGCCAAAATTGCGCGCGCCGCCGAGTTCTTCCGGATCCCAGTTGTAAGTCAGTTCGACTTGCGCTTCTTCATCGCCCGGTGCGGCGAGATAAACCAGTGTGAATCGTCCGCCGGGATACTCTTGCGCGCGCAAAACTTCCAGGCCCAGCGCATCACGATAAAACTTGATCGACGAATCGAGGTCGCTGACGCGAACCATGGTGTGGAGGTATTTCATAGTGATCGTGGCTTTCGAAAAGCCGACATTGTAGCGTGCGCCGAATCTGCCCTCAGCGCACGCGCCACTCGGTCCCCGTTAGTGCGAGCTGTACGGTCGTACTGCGTCAAGTTGCGGCTTGACCCCCGCCAGTACTTTTGAGAGACATGAAAACTCACGCGCGATTCGTTGAAACAAGGCGTCAATCGGCCGGGTTGTCATCGCTGCGTAGGCATAGGCGGCTTGTCCAAGCTTTTCGTAGTAGTCCTGGCTGGTGAGCCGAGCGCGTCGCACATCCCAGGCATCAACGATTAAACAGCTATCGCCGATCTGCCGAAAATCATCACGCGTACGTGCCTTCGTAAACTCTAGGCAGATGACATCAGGAGGAAATTCGGGATTACGAAAATTTCGTGCAACCATGTAGACCAGATAAGCTTCTAATTCTTCATCAAGATTGACACGGCTGCGGCTCTCGCATTCCATCACGATTTCCCAGCTGGCGCGAATATACGGTTGAAAATCCATGCTCGGTCCCTCCTTGCTGAATCAAGAAATTAATCCCGAACTGCGATACAGGCAACACTAAATCGACATCAACGTACTAGCACTCAAATACCCGGACTGCTGCTTCGACTTGATTTCACAATCACAGCAATCCACCCATCGTGTATTACACGTATCAGCAATGCGGCCTGGCGCGCGGGGGTTCTACACCTCGCGTGCATGGCACTATTAATAAGCCAAGCAGCACTATGTCCGTTCGCCGACACTGCGAAGCAAATTGCAGCATTTAACGTGCCAACGATCTGCCACTGATGGATAGGCAGCTTCGCCTCAGACCGCTTGTCGCGGTTGCTCGTGTGTCGCCAGCCAGATTCAAAATACCTCGGGATGCTCCTTAAAATAGTTTTCAAAAGATTATCTTTGTTCCATTCAGGTACAGGAGTGCGTCGACGTACCCTGCTGATTCATTTATATTTCCGGTAACAAGACTGCAGCGATAGCGCGTGCTGTCGATTCATAAAGCATTTGGCTTGTTTGATCGGCCGAGCACCTCAACCACCGGAACCATGGCAGAAGAAGAGAAGAAACCAGAAGACCAAGCCGCTGCCGCAGCTGCCGAGGGCGAAGCTGCGCCTGACGCCCCGCCAGCCGAGCCGGCGGAGGAGCCGAAACCGCCGGTTATCTGGAAAAAGATTGAAGAGGAAGGGCACGCAGGTGCCCATGGCGGTGCATGGAAAATTGCGCTGGCCGACATGATGACCGCCATGATGGCGTTCTTTTTGCTGATGTGGTTGCTGGGTGCCACGCCCGAGGAGCAGCGCATCGGTATCGCGGAGTATTTCCAACCGACCGATTTGAAGGTCTCTGGCTCTGGCGAGACGGCGGGCTCGAACGGGATGTTTGGTGGCCGTTCCATCATCGATCCCGAAACCCTACCCATGGATCCCAAACAGCAGGCACTGATCGAGCGCGTGACGCCGCGTGCCGAGGGCGGCAAAGGTGAAGATGCGGGTACGTCACCGGATGACAAACCGAATCCTAAGTACGGCAAGAATCTGAGCGAAGAAGAGAAGCAGAAAATCGCCGAGCAAGCCGAGCGAGAAAAGCTCGACAAGCTGGAGCAAGAGATTACTGAAAACCTCTCGCTGAGTAGAACACTGGCGGATCTGAAAAATCAGGTGCAGTTCACGCGAGAAAAAACGGGTCTGCGAATCGACATCATCGATAAGGCGAATTTTTCGATGTTCGGTAGTGGTAATGCGGCGATGGATCCACGCGCGCGAGCACTGATTAATGAAGTCACGCGCTCATTAGCGAACATGCCGAATAAGCTCGCGGTCAAGGGGCACACCGATAGTTCACCCTTCCCCGAGGGTAGCGAACGCACCAACTGGTCTTTGTCGATCGAGCGTGCCGAAGCAACACGGCGCATGTTGGAGACCGGTGGTATTGGTAGTGGTCGTATTGTGCGCATTGAAGGTGTGGCAGACACTGCACCATTCAATCCGCAGAACCCGGCTGATCCGCGTAACCGTCGAATCAGCATTACGGTGCTTTACAACGATCCACCCCTCGAAAAATAAAGCGCCTTCACCACAAGGCCGCTGGCGTTGTTGGTGATGTCTCGCCGTACGTCATGTACTGTCTTCGACATCCCCGCCTAGCCAGCAAGCTTGTGGTGAAGGCTTGTTCGGGGTTTGCTCGGTGGCGTTGTTGGTGATGTCTCGCCGTACGTCATGTACTGTCTTCGACATCCCCGC
>CAZLJL010000205.1:0-3366 GCA_964559785.1 uncultured Bifidobacterium sp. | reverse complement strand
TCGACAGCCCATGGAAAAAGCTAGCCGCCAAACGAAAATCCGGAGATCAGTAGCACCTGGGGACTGCTAGTTCGTAAAAAATGAAAGGGCGACCATCTTTGGTCGCCCTATATTAAGATCCCACCAAGCAAGCTATGCGGCGTCAAAGCATGCCTTGCTTCAGCCTCGACTTCATTCGCTTGAAAAATATTGCATAGGTGAAGGAGACCGTAAACCGAATGAGTAGGGTCGCCACCGCATCAGAGTTGCCAGTTTCTTTCAAAGCGTGTCAGATCGAATGATTAAGAATGGTTATAGGAGTCTTCAGAGTCAAAATACGCCGAACCCTCGCTATTGGCGCTTTGATCCAGAGATATCTCCTCACTCGATGTCTCGTCAGCTGAACTGGTTTTACCTAAGCTACCTACAAAATTAGCAATCGTATCGTTGGGAAGCGCCTTAAACACACCAAACGCCCGCTCAATCAGATCCTGCTGGAAAAACACGATTTGCTGGAAAGCTGGCACGAGATTGAGATCAACATCTGATAAGCCAACGGCTAATTGATCGGGTAACTTTGGTTGCGCTTTCAAGGCGCGTAACTCCTGACCAATCGACTGCTTGAAGTGCGCTTCTACATTAGGCATATTCAAGCTCTGACGCGAACTTTGAGCGCTGCTCGGCAATCTGGCTTGCCAGCGTTGACCAGCGCTAACGCATGCTGCGGCCAGACGCCGAGCAGGAACATCCAGTAAGCCTAAAGTCGATTGAAAGCGTGCGCTTAGTTCGGATTCAGCGTTAGCGTTATTTAGATGATCTAGAATCAGCCGCGTAATCAGCGGAATTATTGTTTTGCCTGATAAAGACTCGGCGAATGAGCCGATGAGAGCAGAGCCCACGCCTTCGATTTCGTCTACCTCGGCGTCGACCTTGCGTTTGACGCTTTCCCAATGACCATCCGACTTCATGAGCTGGGTCGCTGTGTGCTCGGTAAAGCCGGAGCTGTCTGAAAGTGTGGAAAAACAGTAGCCGATAATCAAGCGGCAGACTGCGCTCGAGCGTGTTGCGGGGTCTGGATAGAGCTTGGTGACCAATCCCTCCAGCGCGTACTTTAGTGTCTGGCTAACCAGACCGGATAACTTGTGGTCTTTGAATACGGTATCGAGCGCGGGGCTGATAGATTTCTCTTTGAGAGCAAAGATAAGCTCATTAGAAAGGTTTGCGCCATCAATATTGATAGCTTGACGCGCTGGAACGACCGACGAAATAAGTTTCTTGCCAAGCCAGATCCCCTTGCTGCTCGGGTTACTGTCTGGAACATCAGACAAAAAATCTCGCATGACCGGATCGGAAATCCATTTCTGGTTAAAGGGAATGGCTGAACTTTTGAAGAAGCTAGTCGAGTCATGGCCATCCTTAATGAGGGTGGCCAGACGGTAGTCCCGAAGTTTTTCGGAGAGCTGAAGCAGGCGCATCACGGTTTCTCTGTCGCCTTTCAAGCGGGAAAAGCGTGGCAATGCAAAGTCGAGCAGGATCTTCCCCATAGCGGTATCTGCCCCTTCGCCCTGGCCATCGAGAAAAATACTGATGTACCTCTGGAGTACGTAGTTGAAAGTGTCGCGTCGATCGAAAAATTCGAGTACGGCGACAAGTAGCCCCGGGGATTTCTGTGCGAGCGGAACAGTTAAGATGCCACGCCCTTCAATCATTGACCGTACGCTCGGCACTGTTGCGGTGATCAATCGTGAAATTGCAGCCAGTAGCTTAGGCTGTGGATTCTTTGCCCAATGGGACAAAAGCTTGTATTGCTGCTGCCGGTTTAAGGTGACGTACGGCCCAAGCGCTTGTACAACTTCGCTCTGGCCTCGCTTTACGAACGTGAATAACTGGTTGGTCAAGTCAGGTTCGTACTCGGCCGCTCCGTTTTCCAGCAATAGGTTCAGTAAGGGTATATTTCCCTTATCTGCTGCAACCTTCAGCAAGGATTTTTGATCGGAGGGATGGTAGAGATTTGCTCCATGCTTGAGCAGGAGTTCAACTATCTCTAGATGGTTTTCATCGCAGGCATGACCTAATGCTGTCATGCCATATACGTTATCCGTACTGTTTATGTAGGCCAGGTAGTCGGATTCTTTTTCATTTTTCGGCCGCTGGCCCAGCAGATATTTAACAGATTGCAGTTGTCCATCTACAGCGGCCATCATCAAGGCGGTCATACCCCTTCCATCTGCACTGTCCTGCATGCCCTTCGAAAGCAGGACATAAAGGACCTCGGGAAGTTCTACTGCCATATGTACTTCCGTGTCTCCATCCTCCTCGACATTCGCTTTCGCGTTACCCGGTACCGCTTCCGCTAGTGTCATAGCGAGTTCTTTTCTGGTTACTAGAGCGAAGGCGAGTGGTGAGCCATATATTCCATGACGGATCAGCGGGTTGGCACCGGCTGCTAGTAATTGACGCATAGTATCTGCATCTCTGCGAAAAAATGCTATGTGAAGCAAAGTGAGGCCATCTTTGTTCACCGCATCCAGTGATGCGCCCGATGCGATTAATTCGGGAATCCGATTCGGATCTCGCAACGCGAGTAGGTGAAGGCTTGTCCATTCTCCATCGACGCGAGGCCCAGGACCGGGTGTCCGTTCGGGCTTTGGCTTATTGATTTCAATTACTGATATTTCCTTGCGATTTAGTTTTCCAAGCTTCTCAAAAAAAACCGGATCGACTCCACCTTTTTGTTCATTATGCTTCTCATCGTGCTGGGCGGATCCGTTTTCAGCCGATGAGGATGATTGACTCCGGCAATTTGAAGCCTGAGGCTGGTGCGAGCGTAAAGAAGGTTCGCTGCTTTCTATCGACATCGGCTGTGGTTTATTCGCTGCTTCCTCTATTTTTTTTCGCTCCTGTGCCTTTCGTTGCAGCGCTTCAAGATGTGCCCAAAAATCTTCGGTGTTGTCGGCTTTGGACGAGAGCTTAGGGGTGGTGTGGCGGTTCGGGTCTTTGCCCTGCAGCTCATGTGTATCGGACGGTGGGTTTGCGGACTGCAGATTCGGGTTATAGGTGTCGCTGGTCTGACTTGGAATACTGGTGTGGCTCGGGTTCATGGTATCGATATCTCTCTGGCTGAATTGTGATGTGCAGTAGGCACGTCGTTCCGGTGAGATACGTTACGATGGGATGATTTGGGTTCTTCCGGACAATGGGTTAATTCATAGTGGGATAGTCACAGTCGCGGAATGAAAAAAGGCCGGAGCAAGTCCGGCCTTTGTTTGTTGCGAGTATTCCTCTACTGGAAATTACATCCGAACGGTCTGCGTGCCACCAAGCCGATCAGTGCAGATTGGCCATGGTGTTGCGTGCCTTCGGTCAGCACTTGTTCGTACGCGTTCA